>CAZZBK010000045.1:0-36631 GCA_964652155.1 uncultured Planctomycetaceae bacterium
AATGATGCCCTTGATGCCAGATCCTACGATTTACCAACTTTGAAGACGCTCACACCGAGGAAAAGTCGTCGAACACCCTGCGACACTGAGGCCGCAACAGGCCAAGGCAATCGCGCGGTGGCTCAGCCGAGTTAATCTGCGTTGCATCGTTTCCCTCGCCGACTCTGTATCATGCCCAGCTAGCACGCATCCGAGATCTTGCTTCATCGGAATCATCGGCAGAGTCGTGCGACGAGTATGATAAGGATTGGGCGATTCAGGTGTTTAGGGTCTATTTTTCGAGCGCTGCCCATCACGCCCAACGGCGCCCCGAGCGGCCACTTTGGCCCAGTGGCCGCACAGACCTCATTAAAACGCCATGTCAATTCGCCCCTGAAGCGCGTTTTGCCGACGATTTCTGCGTCGGTTGGGCCGGTTCAGCGGCTGCCGACGCTTGACAATCCTGACCAGGTGCAGCAGACTCGAACGTTTGGACACCATGCGAGCATGAGTCACCCACCCCAGCGGGTGGCGTGACAAAGCACCTTTTCTCGACGAAGCGTGCGAGGGAACGAGCCGATGATGGACGACAAGGCGGGACCGAACAATCCGGCGGACGAATTTGACCCCGACGATTTCGATGACGAATTCGACGAAGATTTCGACACCGAGGTCGACGAGGATCTTGTCGCGTTTGAAAAACAGCTTGAAGCCGACGCCAAGTTCGACGAGACCCACGATGCGGATGGCGAGGATGGCGAAGTCGCCGAGCCGTTCGTCGACGAAGAGGATTTCTAGCGCGCCGCGGCATCCGCCTCACGCCATCGCGCCAGGTTCAATGACTCTGAGCGCCGAGTGTCGGCGCGTGGGGCACATCTTTTACGACGACACTCTTCGCGGAGCTGCACAGGATGCTCGAGCTTGCCCAACAGATTGACGAAGCCAGTCGCTTGATTCGATCTCGCTGGTCGCATCAACCTCGAGCGTTGGTGATCTTGGGGACCGGGCTGGGCTCGCTCGCAACAGAAATTCAGCAGCGCGTCGAGATCCCCTACGGCGACATCCCGCACTTTCCCCGTTCGACGGCCATCAGCCACAAAGGGCAACTGGTCTGCGGCACGCTCGGAGGCGTGAGCGTGTTGGCCATGGAAGGGCGCTTCCATGCTTATGAAGGCTATCCTTATCAGCAGATCACGCTGCCGGTGCGGGTCGCCAAGTCGCTCGGCGCCGATCTGCTTATCGTCTCGAACGCCTGCGGCGGCATGAACCCGCGGTTCAACTCGGGCGATGTCATGGTGATTGAAGACCAGATCAACATGATGGGGGGCAATCCGCTCGTGGGCATCAACGACGACCGGCTCGGGCCGCGCTTTCCGGACATGAGCCAGCCCTATGATCGCTCGCTGATCGACCGAGCGCTCGAGATTGCGCGGATCGAAAACTTCGCGTGTCACACGGGGGTCTTCGTCGCCGTGCTGGGCCCGAACCTGGAGACCCGCGCCGAGTACCGTTTCTTGCGGCAGATTGGGGCCGACGTGGTGGGCATGTCGACCGTGCCCGAAGTGCTCGTCGCGGTCCACTCGGGCATGCGCGTGCTGGGCTTGTCGGCAATCACCGACATGTGCTTGCCCGACGCCCTGGAACCGGCCGAGATGTCGAGTATCTTGGCTCACGCGGCTGCGGCCGAGCCTAAATTGCGTAAGATCGTGCTCGGTATCTTGGCCCAAGAAGCCGCGCGTCTCCCTGCCAGTCCGTAGGCGCCCATCCGCTTGAGGTCTGCGCGGCGATTGAGCCAGCGCGACCAGCGGAAGCCCGATGTTTCCCGGCCTCGCGTTGCTCGCCGGGGTACATTCACTGCGCAAGGGGGCAATCCCTGGGACGCTGTATTCACTTTGGTCACAGGATCGACGAGAATCGCGGCAGCGACGAACCCACTGCACGCTGTAAACAAGGCTTGACCAAGATGCCCCTGGCCGCTCCATCGCGTCGAGACGCTCTCAAGACCCTGCTGAGTTCAGTGGGAGTCGTTGCCGGTGGGCTGAGCGTGGTCGGCCCCGCCCTCCCCTGCCCTGCTGGCGACGCGGCAGCTTCGCTCCCCTTGATCGATACGCATGTGCATATCGCCTCGTCGCGGCTGGCGCGTGGCTTGACCCTTGACAACGCCCCATCGCCGTTCAATCTGTTGGCCCAACCGGATGGTGCCCAGCGGCTGGGAAAAATGATCGGCGACGAGCTTACAGGTTCGCGCGTCACCGATGCCCTGTGCATGCCCACCGCCGTGCTCAGCGACGCCGATCCGCTGGGCATTCAGCCGACGCTCGAACAGGCCCAGCATGTGAGCGGCGCGAAATTGCACCCCATCGGCGTCGCTCATCCGGAGCGCTTCGATCGCGAACACCTGCGGCGCGTCGAGGAGGTCCTCAAGCAAGGCCAGGTCAAGGCGTTCAAGGCGTATCTCGGTTACCTGCACTATGGCGCACTCAATCCAGGCTATCGGCCGTACTACCTGCTCGCGGCCAAGTACAACATCCCCGTGATCTTTCATACCGGCGACACCTATTCGCGAGTCGCCAAGCTCAAGTACACCCATCCGCTACAAATGGACGAGGTGGCGGTCGATTTTCCGGCGACCAAGTTTGTGCTGGCCCATTTTGGCAACCCCTGGATCATGGACGCGGCCCAGGTGGCGTACAAAAACAAGAACGTCTGGATCGATCTGTCGGCGATTTTGATTGGCGACGCCAGCGCTTTTCAGGCGATGGAGCGGAACGGCTCGCTGGATCGCGCGGTCGAGCGGCTCAAGCACGCGATCGACTTTGTCGAGTCGCCCGACCGGTTCGTGTTTGGCTCCGACTGGCCCCTTTCGCCGATTGCCGATTATCGCCGGTTCGTCGAGCGTCTCTTTCCGGCCGAGCAACACGCGGCCGTGATGCACGAAAACGCCCGAACGTTGTTCAATCTGCGGTAAGACAGACACTGTGCCCAGCCGAGTTGGCCCGAGGTCGCGGATAATTGGGTCGACTGGCTTTCGGTCCCGAGGCCGCGTGGTGCCATGAATTGGTGTCACGTCCAAGTTCTTTGGGCCTTGTCCTGCCATTGGCAAGAATGACCAGCCGTTGCCGACGACGATGGCATCGCCTATTCCCGTCGGCGGCAGGCATTCCAATCACACGCGGTGACACTACCTCGAGTCTGAAAACCGAAAAGAATACAACTGCGCATTGCGGAGCGTTAGTTTCAATTGGATCGACTGATCCCGCAACGGTTGAAAGTCGGCCTGCTGCTTCCAGCGGACGATGAGCGCTGGACCGTCGCCCGACAGGGATTGGGTTTCGTCGGCCGAATAGCCTGGAATCGCTTGGCCTGTCATGTCGAGCGCTTCGACACGAATCGAACCACCGCTGGAAATATCGGCGTTTAGCAAAAACTGGCCGCCAGGACAGACGATCGGCGGCGTGGTGAGCGAACCAGGCGGATCGCCCGAGGTTGCCAACGACGCGAAGCCGTCGACTCGCCAAGTTGCGGCGCGGATGCGCGACTTGGCAACCGGCTTGGCCGGGTGTGCGCCGTTCGCCTCGCTATAAAAATGCCACAATCGCTGGTCGATGACCAGCGGTTGCTGAACCGCGGCATAGCAGGGAAACAGTTCGTCGCTTGTCTTGCGCCGGATTGCAGGGGTGCCGGGGTTGGGGCGTTTCCAATGGAGACCGTCGTGACTGAACGCCAGTTCGAGTGCGCCCCCTCCGGTCGCGAAATCCGATCCGTCGATGTAGTCGAGCATGCTGACCAAGCCCAGGTAGTGATTGCCGTAGGCGAAAGGCACCATGATGTATGGCTCGGACCAGTTTTTGAACTTCGCCTGAGACGCGCTCATGCGGGCCACGCGCGCGTCATCCGCATCCTCGGCGCGAATCGAGGTTTTGATCGGCCTCCAGCCGTCCTGCAGTTGATTTGAAACGGTAAAGCCAACACCGCGACGATTTCCGTCCTTGAAGAAGCCGAATGCGTGCTTGGGATAGGTGCGGTACGCGGAAAGATAACGTTCGCCAAGAGGATCCCAAATTACGACATTGGTGTCCGCGCGGACCGGTCGTTCTTCGACGGGCGTCAGGCCGTAGGGAGGAACCCCTGCTCCGAGCTTGGTCCATTGCCGGCCATCGCCCGAAGCGAACAACAGATGCCCTCCCGGCCTGAGCCAGATCAGCATCTTGAATCTTTTATTAAGATCGCGTTCTTGAGGATCGAGAATGACGTTCGGTAGTTCGGCTTCCTCGGGTCGAAAGATGTTGTTGTCCGTGTTTCCCAGAAACGAGACCAAACCGAGTTTGGGCTTGATCCAACGCTTGCCGTCGGTCGACTCGGCGTAACAGACGAAGTATCGGCCGCTCCCCTCTTCGGCGTCGAGTTTGACGCGCGGATTGAGAACCTGATACCACATCTTGTAGAGCTTCTCTTGAGGGTCAAACAACACGCTGCCAAACAAGTGCGGCCAATCCTCCCAGGGTTCGGTGGCGTCGATCATTACGTCGCTCACCGGTTCGCCTGCGTGCCAAGTGCGAGTCAGGCCTTGCTGATCGGAAATAAACCGGTCGTCGAGAAATAAACATGCGCGGTCGGCCACGACGAGTGGTGGCGCAGCGTTGGCCGGGGTTGCCAAGCCCCAAGGGCGCATGACCCAAGCCATGATTAGGACAAAGGGCACAAGTACAAAACGCGCTGCAACTCGAGTCATAGCATGCCTCGCAACAAACGATTGGGGGTCTGCGCGGCCTTGGCGCCAAGGCGACCATCGGAAGCCCGGTGTTTCCCAGCCTCGCGTTGCTCGCCGGGGCTCATTTACGGCGCAAGGATCAATCACAGCGCGCATCACGCAGTTTTGACCCGCTCGCGCCGCCCGACGCGGAAGATGTTCACCAACCTGTCATCGGGCCGCGTCCGAAATGCGATCATTCGAAACGCACCACGTTTGTGTTCGGAAACGTCCGGCTTCATGTCGCATCTCTCCCACTGGCTTGGGACGCCATATAGAAAGTCATACCGCATGGACTTGGCTCGCTGTCGCACGGTTACGGCTGAGGCAGTCCCACATTGCACCCATCTTGGAAACCACCTTCGTCCAATTCCTCACGTGCTTGTTTAGGCACGCCCCCAAAGTCCTGCGATCGGGCTCCCGCGTTCTAGAATCGGCAATGGGCGGCCGGATGCGTCGTGGAGCGTGGCCGAGCGGGGATCGAACCCGAGGTGTTTGTAGATGGTCGCCAACAAGTCTTCCGGGCCCACGCGTCGTGCGATGGGTTCCCAACCCCGACGATCCGTGGCGCCGATGACTTGTCCCGGGTGGATCCCCCCGCCGGCGAGCAGCACCGATCCCGCTCCGGGCCAGTGATCGCGACCGGGTTGCATGGTTCCGCCGGGTCGACTGCCGATCCCTCCGCCGGTGCTGGCATTGGAATTGATCTGTGGCGTTCGGCCGAACTCTCCCGCCACGACCACCAACACTCGACGATCGAGCCCTCGTTCATGCAAGTCGGCGATCAAAGTCGAGACCGCCTGATCGAGATACGGCATCCGGTATTGCAGGGCATCGAACACATGGTGATTCACCGCATGATCGTCCCAATTGCCGACTCGCCCGCACAGCGGTCCATCGAACTGCGTGGTGATGATCTCGACGCCCGCCTCAATCAGCCGACGAGCGAGCAAACACTGTTGGCCCCATTGATGCATGCCGTAACGCTCGCGCACGGCCGCAGGTTCTTGGGTGATGTCAAATGCCGCGCGTGCCTCGCTGCTTAGCAGCAAGTCGACCGCCTGTTTCATGAAGTGGTCGTGCGACTCCATCGCACCGCCGCTGTCGACGCTGGCTCGCATGCGATCGAACGCGCTGCGCAGATCGACGCGATTTTGGATTCGCGCACGTCTCTCGCGGCTCTCGGTCCCCATTTCCAACAGCGCGAAGTCGGGGCGACTCGGATCGCCAAGGACCGGAAATACCGAGAAGCCCTGCCCCAAAAAGTCGGGCCCAGCGATCGGGAAGCCGTCGTACTTGTCGATCGGGTTGACGCCAACGTACCGGGGCAGTTGCCGCCGCTCTCGGCCTCGCAGCGCGTTGGCCACCGTCATCCAATCCGGTGCGCGGGGCGTGCGACTCTCGACGTCGGGCGGAGCGAGATCGCCGGACAACATACGCCGTGAGCCGCCGAAATGTCCGCCCGATGAGTGGGCCATCGATCGCACCAGCGCATAGCGGTCGGCCATCGTCGCCAATCGTGGTAGCAGTTCCGAGACCTGTATCCCCGGCACATTGGTCGCGATCGGCGAGTAAGGGCCACGATACTCGATCGGTGCCAACGGCTTGGGGTCGAACGTCTCGATGTGACTCGCACCGCCCCGTAGCCAAACGAGAATGATGGCCGTGCGCTGGCGCTCCGCCGTCGCCGCCGTCGCTCGCAACCGCAGGATATCGGCCAAGCCCAGCGACGTGAACCCGCCCAGGCCGATGCGCAACAGCGATCGGCGAGTTGTTCGTTGTGAATGGCTCATGGCGTCGCCTCCTCGGAGGTCGGTTGCGGTTGAATCATCGTGAATCCGGCGGTGATATGCGCCTTCATGCGGCGGCGAGCGAGTTTCGCGTTCCCAAGCCGAATCGCGTCCAAGATCGCACGATGCCCCGCCAAGCTCATCCGTGCGTCGGCGAGCAACACCGCGTGCGAAATGGCCGGAAAGTAACGTGTCAGATGGGTGAAGAGCTGCGCATGTTCAACAATCCGCGTCGCCTCGGGATTCTGCGCCGCCTCAAGGATCGTGCCGTGAAAGGTGGTCTCCAGTCGAATGATCCGTTCGACGATTTCGGGCAGGACACGATCGGTTGTCGTGCGCGCGATGTCTTCAGTGAGCAAGGCCATTTCCTGCACGGTCTGTTCCAGTCGCGCCAGCAGGTCGGACGTGATCAATCGAGCGGAGCGGGCTGCCGCGTAGGGTTCGATCAACTTGCGAATATCGTGCAAGTTGCGAAATTCGCGCGGCGTCAGTTGTCGCACAAACGTTCCCGACTGGGGACGGGTTTGCAGCACGCCCTCGGCTTCCATGCGCGCCAGGGCCCATTGCACGTTGCCCGGCGTCTCGTTGAGCAGAGAGGCAAGCTTGCGGCGCGACAAGTCTTTGGGACTACGGATCGAGCCTGCCAACAGCTTTTGCCGTATTTTACGATAGGTTTCGGTTCGCGAATCAAGCACCACAGGAGCCTCCGGCGTGCGATTGGTTGCCAGAAAATCGCACCATTTTCCAGAATTAAAACCAGACCAACATTTAATCTCCTCAACTGGTTGCCAGTTTGAGGCATCCCGCCCGGAATGTCAAGTATCTGGTGCGATTTCGCTCGGGCGACATGTGTCTGGGGTGACAGTTCGATTCTCTGCTTGCGGTGGATTGAAGCCTGCGCGTCGATGGCTCCCCTGCGCAGTGTTCATCAGTCCTGAGAAAGCCGATCGTACCGAAGAAAGCGAAGGACTGAGCGGTTTCGATAAACGGTCGCGCTCCATTTGACTTCGCTCGCCCATGACCTAGGGTTTCTGTTGGGCCATCCGCTGGCCTGTCGCACGCAGCTCGTGTGGCGGTCGATGCGGTGGTCCGACCGAAGTCCACGTTCATCCTCGATAACGGCAAACCAGTCGCGAGACTGGGACGCAAAGCCATGGGCCTGAGTGCGCTTCACCTGCGCCGTCAGGTCGCCAGGCTGCCGAAAGGATCTGCATGCTCCTGAGTATCACGACGAAGTCTGCGGACATGTTCTAGGCACTGCGACCGACCCGAGACCGCCTAGCACGACGTCATTTGATGCGGCGAGCGATGAGCGAACGACTTGCGAATCGTCACAGGGCCAGCGTGGCCGTGGGACGGAGGGAACGAGGTGTTCCCAATCGATTGGGTCGCTTGTCTCGGAGGTGCTCATCATGTCGCGTTTCTTGCGTTGGGGTCGGCAGTTTCTCCATTCGGAAGATGGTCCCACGGCGGTCGAATACGCCGTCATGCTCGCGTTGATCGTGATCGTCTGCCTGACCGCCATTCAGGCGATCGGCACCAACGCCAATTCGGTGTTCCAGATGGTCGGCACGCAGTTGCAAACCGCGGCGAGCTAACCCCGCGCGCGCAGTGCTACGAGAACCAACCGCTGCTCGAACCGCGTTTAGGCGAAGATCTCTTTCACCACGCGGGCTCGTTCGACCCCGGTCAGCCGCTGATCGAGTCCTTGGAATCGATAGCTGAGCTGCTCGTGGTCGAGCCCCAACGCGGAGAGCAGCGTGGCGTGAAAGTCGCGGGTGCTCACTTTGTGCACCGCGGCTTTCAGGCCAATCTCGTCGGTCTCGCCGTAATGAAAACCACCCTTCACGCCGCCACCCGCCAGCCAGGCCGTGAAGGCGTGCGGGTTATGGTCGCGGCCGGGCTTATCACCCTTCTGCGCGACGGGTAGCCGGCCGAACTCGCCGGCGCACACCACAAGCGTCGATTCGAGCAACCCACGCTGCGCCAAATCGGCAATCAGGGCGGCGACCGGTTGATCGAACTCTTGCGCAAAGCCGCTATGGTTCCCTTGGATGTCCATGTGACCGTCCCAGCTCTGCTGATTTTCCATGCCGCCGCTGTACAGTTGCACGAATCGCACGCCCCGCTCGACAAACCGTCGCGCCATCAGGCATTGCGACGCGAAATGCTCGCAGTGCTTCTGATCGAGGCCATAAAGCTGCTTGATGTGCGCGGGCTCCTGCTGAACATCGAGCGCCTCGGGCGCCGCGCTCTGCATGCGATACGCCAGCTCGAAACTCTCGATGCGGGCTGCCAACTCGCTCTCGGCCGACGACTGCGTGAGGTGCTGGCGATTGAGTTCGCCCAGCAGGTCGAGCTGCGCGCGCTGTCGCTCGGCGTTGAGTGCCGCGGGGGGCTTGAGATTGTCGATCGGCTCGCCTTGCGGCTTGAGCCAGGTCCCCTGATACACGCTGGGTAAAAAGCCCGCCCCCCAGTTGAGCGCGTTCCCCTTGGGCAGCCCGCGATTCTTCGGATCGCTCATCACGACAAAGCTGGGTAGGCTGTCACTTTCGCTCCCCAAGCCATAGGTGACCCAGGAGCCGACGCAAGGCGAGCCCATCCGCGTGACGCCCGTGTTCATCATGAACAGCGCGGGGCTGTGATTGTTCGAGTTCGTGAAGCACGAGTGGATAAAGGCCATTTTGTCGACATGCCGGGCGAGGTTCGGGAACAACTCGCTCGCCCAAGTGCCGCTCTGGCCATGTTGTTTGAACGCGAACGGTGACTTCATCAACCCGCCGACCGCGTTGGGAAAGAAGCCTGTCTTGTTGTCGAACCCGTCGAGCGTTTGCCCGTCCCGCTTGGCGAGTTCCGGGCGATAATTCCAGGTGTCGACCGGACTCGGCCCGCCATTCATGAAGATCCAGATCACGCTGCGGGCCTTGGCCTTGAAGTGGGGCGGCCGCGGCGCGAGCGGATGGAGCGACGTCGCCGCGCGGGTCGAGTCGCCGCGGCACAATAAGTCGGCGCAGGCCAACCATCCCAGCCCGCCACCGGCACGTTGCAACAAGGCTCGTCGTGAGTAAGAAAGTCCGTGCATGATCGCTCTCGGGTTCAGGACGTTATTCTTCGTAAGCAAATTCATTCAAGCCAAACAACACTTGGCAAAAGTCGACGAGCGCGAGCCGCGTGGCGCTGGGCCGCGACTCGGCCTGATAACTGGCGCTCTGCCGGGCGATGAACCGCTCGGCCGCGCTCGACTCGGCCGCCGAAGGCTCGCGACCCAACGCCCACGCATACGCGCGGACTATCGATTCGCGCGGACCTTGTTTCGCCACCGAGTCCCCCTCCACCCGCTGCGCAAACGCCTCGGCCCACTCGCGTATCTGCGGGCCGTTCAAAAGCAGCAGCGCCTGCGGAGCCACGGTCGTTGTGGGGCGGTTTCCCTGGCTCACGAGCGGCTCGGGCTGATCGAACACGACCATCGAACCGATCAACTGGCTCCGCTTGACCATGAAGTAGACACTGCGCCGCAGGCTCTTTTCGTCCTTCGTGCCGGGCCCGTACATCGTCGGGTCCAGCTTGCCCGAGACGCTCAATATGCAATCGCGGATCGCCTCCCCTTCCAGGCGACGGGGCTGGCGTCCGATCAGCAACCGCGCCGCCTCTTCGCCGCGCGGCGCGTTTTTGTCGACCGTTGTGCTTTGCATGTACACGCCACTGGTCATGAGCAACTTATGGATCGGCTTGAGCTTCCAGCCGCCGCGGATCAATTCACCGGCGAGAGCGTCGAGCAGTTCCGGATGCGTGGGCAGCGTGCCCGTGTGCCCGAAATCGTTGGGGCTCGGCACGAGGCCTGTCCCGAAATGATGTTGCCAGAGGCGATTGACGATCACCCGCGCGGCGAGTGCCCCGGCACCGTGTTCGACATCGACGATCCAATTCGCCAGGGCCGAGCGTCGACCGGAGTACTTGGCCCCCTCGGGCGGCTTGTTGAGCCAGCGCTGCTCGGCGTTGGGCGCGTTCATGAGCACCTGCAAGAAGCCCTGCGTGGCGATCCCTTTCTTGCGGTCGGCGCTGCCTCGTTCCAGGAAATAGGTCTCCTCGAAGAAGTCGGCCCCTTGCGTGTGATGCCGCATCGGCTTGTATCCCTCGGCACAGATTAAAATCTGCGTCGTCGTTTTGGGCTGTTTCGCGTCATGCGCGGTCAGCTTGGCATGCTGCGCGCGCCAGGCAGCGTCGCGCTCAAGCCAGAACGTGAATAATGTCCGCCGCTCGTCGACCTTGAGCTGAGCGATTGACCCGGGCAACTTGATGCGTTCGAGCAGCGTGGCGAGGTGCTGCGGGATCACGTCGGCTTTGAGCGACGGCGTCGCGCCGGACATCACCGACAACCGCGGGCGACCGATCGAGTGCTGGGCGTTTACGCGGAACTCAAGCGTCACGATCAGCTTCGTTCCCTGGGGCAGATCGAGGGGCTCGGCCAAGGTGAAGACCGCCGCGTGATTTTTTCCGATCTGCGGATCGATGGCCCAACCGGTGTTAGGTTGCTCATCAAGCGACGCGGCCACCGACAGGCTGGCCTTGTTCTGCTCAAAATCGGCCTCGGCCTTGCGGATCGCGATGTCGCTTGCCGGACCGCCGTTGATCGGCGCAGCCGACACGCGAATGCGACTCAGGCCGAAATTGCCATTGGGCGCACGACCGGGCCCTTGCTTGGGCAACGATGCGTCGGCGAGCGCCTCGAGCCGCAAGCCCGTGAGCCCGCGCAAGGGAGTCGTCGCCGTGAACGTGTACTCGTCTTGGCCGGCATTCGTGCCGCTGGCCAAATACGAGCCATCGTCTTGCCGCTGGAGCTTGGCACCCGACTTGGCCTTGAACTCCGCGGCGGTCAGGATCGTCCAGCGAGCCGAAGGCTGGTCATCGCCGCCGGCCTTTAACCAAGCCTCGAACCTGGGCTCCAACGACGACTCGATCTGCCGCAGCGACGCGGCCAGCGGCGCGTGTTCACGCTCCCACTGCTGGTGCAGCTTGCGTGCTCGCTCGGGATCGAGCTCCACGTCGATGTTGCTGCGAACCGTGGTCGTGAACGTCGCGAGGAGGCGATAATAATCGTGGGACGGGATCGGGTCGAATTTGTGATCGTGACATCGGGCGCAGCCGATCGTGAGTCCCAGCAGCGCCGAGCCAGTCGTCGACAGCATGTCATCGAGCGCGTCGTACCGGGTCCGCTCGACCTCGTTGGCCGTGATCTGCGTGGGGAACACCCCGGCCCCCAAGAACCCCGTCGCCGACAGGGCCAGCGGATCGTCGGGCGCGAACTCGTCGCCGGCCAGTTGCCAACGGACGAACTGATCGTAGGGCATGTCGCTGTTGAGGGCTTTGATGACAAAGTCGCGATACGCCCACGCACCGCTTCGATCGTAGTCGTGCTCGAAGCCGGCGCTCTCGGCAAACCGGGCCACATCGAGCCAGTGCCGTGCCCATCGCTCGCCGTACTGCGGTCGCGCGAGCAAGCGATCGATCAACCGCGGCCAAGCGTCGGGCGCGGAGTCTTGCTCGAACTCGGTCACTTCGCTCGGCGTGGGCGGAACTCCCAGCAGGTCGAGATACGCGCGCCGTATGAGCACCCGCTTCGACGCGCTCGGCGCGAGCGACCAGCGCTTCGCGGCCGCTTTGTCGACGATGAACTTGTCGACCTCGGTGCGCACTCCTCCGGCCAACTCGACCTGAGGCGGCGAGACCTTCGAGAGCGGACGGAAGGCCCACCACTGCTTGTCCTCGGCCGTGATCACGCGCGGGCCGCTTGTGATCTTTTTGCCCGCGATCAGCGGCTGATCGTACGGCGCGCCGTGGTTGACCCAGTCGACGATCCGGGCGATGGCGCTGTCGCTGAGCTTCGGCGACTCGTCGGGCATTGCCGGCTCTTCGCGATGCGTAATCAACTTGATCAGCAGGCTCTCGTCGGCATGAAACGGCACAACGGCCGGGCCGGACGGTCCGCCGGCGAGCAACCCTTCGCGCGTGGCAATGTCGAACTCGCCGCGCGTTTTTTCTCCGCCGTGGCAACGAACGCAATGCTGATTGAGCAGCGGTCGGACATGCTCGGCAAACATTGTCAGCCCGCGCGTCAGACGCTGGGCATGATCGGCGGGCAACGGCCGCTCGACCTGCGCCAACGCAAGCTGCGGCGCGGCCAGCCCAACAAACCACACAATTCCTCGGGCGATCCAAACGGATGCGGTGACGGTGACGTGCCGAAGCATGTGAGAGGGCCACTCGTTCATAGGGTGATATGATGGGGACACGTTCGTGGCGACGCTGTTCGATCGCGAGAACGTGCTCGGGCGGGCATGCTCAATTCTAGCTAGCGTCCTGTTGACTTGTCCATCTTTACGCCCCCTGAGAGCAGTGATAGCGTCGATTCGCCCTGCTTGATCGATCGACTTGCCTTGACGCTTATCCGCTGGGCACTTACGCTTCGCCACCCCTCGTTGATTGATTTCTCTCTTGGGTGCTCCCGAGTGACACGCACTCTGTACGCGCGTTGGCTGCTCTTGGCGATGTGGATCGCGATGGTGTGGGGGTGCGCGCCGCTCGTGGACATGAAACGGGGCCGCTCTCCGCTCGCTCCCTTGGCGTTGCCGCAGCAACAGACCGTCGGACTCGACATCCTGGTTGTCCGCTACCCAGCCAGCGACGAGGCAGCCCGCGAGGCGCTCTGGCAACAAGTTGACGAGCAAGTGTTGCCAATCGAGTTGCGACAGAAATTGCGCGCCAACGGTTTTCGCGCGGGGGTCGTCGGCCCGCAACTGCCCGACGACCTTGAAAAGCTCATCCACCTCACCGATCAGCCCGAGCAGGACGAAACCCAACTCGAAGCGGCTCAACTGACGACCGACGCACCCGTGCGGCAGCGATACGTGCAGATCATGAACGGCAAGCAAACGAACATCATCTGCACAGGCGAACAAACGCGCCACGGCGAACTCTCGGTGCTCATCCGCGGCGAGGACGGCAGTGTCACGGGCAAGACGTTCCGCAAGGTGGCCGGGCAACTCACGACGCGGGCGTTCACCGAGCCCGATGGCCGCATCCGATTGGAGTTGACCCCCGAGGTCGAGCATGGCGAGGCGCAGCGCCGCTTCGAGCCGGCCGATGGCATAATGCGGGTGGACTTTAGTCCGCCGCGCGAAAAATACGACGCGCTGCGCATGACCGTGACGCTCGCGCCTGGCCAGATGCTGCTGGTGACGGCCGTGCCCGATCGCCCCGGCACGCTCGGCCACCACTACTTCAACGAGCGTGGGCAGCAACGCGACTTGCACAAGCTGCTTATTGTTCGTCCCGCGTATGGTTCCGCGGGGGACGACCTGTTCTCGGAATAGTAAGGGCCGACAAGCAATGTGATCCGAGTTGCGTTGCGACTTTGCTGGGGTCGACTTATACTTAACAAGCAGGCCGTATTTCTTGGCCTTTCCGCAGGTGCCGCATGAGCGAAATCATTTTCTTGGTCGAAGACGCCGTTGAAGGTGGCTATACGGCCCGGGCCTTAGGGCACTCGATCTTCACGGAAGCCGATTCGATGGACGAATTGCGACAGCACGTGCGTGAAGCCGTGGAGTGTCATTTTGAACCTGGACAGGGCCCCAAGGTGATTCGTCTACACTACGTTCGCGAAGAGGTGTTGCCGGCATGAAAATGCCACGGGATCTGAGTTCTGCTGACCTGATAAAGACTTTGCAGCGATACGGCTATCAGGTGACTCGCCAGCGTGGCTCTCATATTCGTCTGACGACTACTTTGTCAGGCGAGCATCACATCACGGTGCCGAATCACGATCCACTGCGTGTCGGAACACTGCAATCAATTCTCACCGACGTTGCCGAGCATTTGGGCATTGATCGCAAGCAAATCGTCACCGAACTTTTCGATTGAAACGGTCGATCACCCCAGCGTCTCCTCCTTGACACTCATCGCTCGATCGCACTGCGGCCTACTCGCAGCGGCGCGCCCCCCAAGGGAATCGCGCCGGCATCGGGCGCGCCACGGTCACCCACGATCGTCGGAGCCAACTCGATTCCCGGATTGTAGAGCACCCCGGCGTCGATCGCCGCGCTCCCTTGCTGGGGTCGATACTCCTCATCCAGCAGCGGATCGCCTAGCCGCACCTGCGACAAACTCTGGGCTGGGTAATACGTCTGGCTGGCGGCATGCTCGGGCAGCTTGCGGGCCTTGGTGAGCAGGCCCTCGAACTGAGTCGCGGTCGTCGTCGGAGACCAATACACGTTGCCGTCGCTGGCCCCGATGGGCAATTTTAGCGGCGGCAAATTGCCCGGATGAACGAACAGGTTGTTGAACACATAGCGCGGCCGGTCCAGGTGGCTGGCGTCGCTCAAGGCCATCTCGGCTGAGCGCGACGTACTCTCGGCCATGATCGCCGTATTATGCACGATCCGCATTGCGGGCCACGGCGGGCTGCCGTGGTCCCCCATCACTTTGCCCATCGAGAAGCGTGACTGCGGATCGCGCGTCGAGGGTCGGCCGGTCGGAATCTTCTCGCGCAAGTCGAACACGTTCTGCTCGATCCGCACCTGATCGGTCGTCGTCTCCTTGCCACCAAACGCCAGCGCGGTCAGGCAGCGGCGAATGATATTCTGCCGCACCACGATCGTCGACGGTTTCGGGAGATACGACGGATACATCGGGCTCAAGTAGATGCCATCGTCCTGTGTGCCGTCGATCAAGTTGTGATGAAACACGCCGGTGACCCCGCCGATGTACACGCCGTCGTGTGCGTCGCCGAAGTCGCAGTAGGCGATCTCCCAGTGCTCGTTCTGCGGATAGGCGTACACGTCGCACTCTTGACCGGCGTCGGGCACGAGCAGCGCGTGGGTGTTGAGCCGCGTAATGTCGCGCAGCGGCCGGCCCGGATAGGCCCGTTTGCTCGTGTCTTGGCGATAGGTCCACGGCGGCACATTGCCAAACACGCCGCAGCGCCACAGCTTCAACCCCACCGCGCCGATCATGCGCAGGCCGTTGCTGCCGCAGTACACCGTGACATTGTCGAGCGTGATGTTCTCGGTCTGCTCGAACAGCACGGTATTGTGTCCCGCCCCGCGAATGACGATGTCCTGAATGCGCAGGTGCCGCGCGCCATCGAGCCACAGCGGCGTCGAGTTTGCCGCGACCACCAACAGCGGCACGCGACGCGGGTCGGTCGGCCCTTGGTAGTTGGCCACCTCGGGTAGATGCGTATGGGCAAGCCGCGCGTGAATGCGCTGCGTCGCGGGGTCATACCACAAGCCCGGTCCGCAATACAGACTCTTCACGTCGCTCGTCTTGTCATCGGGTCGCTCGGGATCCATCATCTCGCTGGTGGCTCGCAGGTCGCGGGCATGATAGTACGTATTGAGCCCTAGGTACGAATCGGCAAACGAGCCAAGCGCGTAACGCACGTTCGGGTACGCGCGGGTCGAGCGGTACTCGTCGGTCGCTCCGCTCACGAGTTCCCAGGCCTGCTCAGGCTGTTCGGCAAATTCTCGCCAGCCGCCGTCGAGGATGGCCAACTCTCCCTTCGCCGAGCGAATCGTGATCGGCTTCTCGGCCGTGCCCATGAGCGCGCAGCGGATCGACTCGTAGTACACGCCGCCGCGCAGCACGAGTGTCTCGCCGGGGTGCAGTTGGGTCAGGGCATGCGAGATCGTGCGCCACGGTTTCGCCGCCGAGCCGTCGTGTTGATCGTCCCCTTGTTTCGCGTCGACGTAGCGTGTCGGTCCCGGCTCAAGCGGGCGCTCCGCGGCCTGCGGCAGAGGCCGAAGCGGCGGATGGCTCACAGGCCGTTCGGCTCCCAGAGTCCAGGGGGCACTCATCAGAACAATTGCCAACACCGCGACGCGAGCGGACCAACGCATGTGAGAGTCTCCTGCAAAACGCCAGGGTCTGTTTCGTTCCCAATCTGCCCATACGATACGCTGTCGAGCGGCGAGAAGCGAGCAGGCGGTACACGGTTGCCGGATGTGATATGATAGAATCCGTATTATTTTCCGCCGTTCATTATGACTCACCTGCCGTTCATCATGCCGCGTGTCCCAATGGTCCTGAGCAGCATTGTCGACTTCCTGCTTGGGTGGCCCGGACAACTTGTTGTCCGGGTGGCAAAGCCACACGAGGAGACGGAAGCTTTATCGAGGATTGCCTCTGGTCGCATTCGCGACCCCGACAACGAGTTGTCGGGGCTACCCAGCTCTCACCTGCCGTTCATCATGCCGCGCGTCCCAATTTTCTTCAGCCTGCTTGCGTTCGCGCTGTGGGTCGCCTCGTCCCCAGTGCAGTCGGCCGAACCGAGCGCATGGCAATTCAATCGCGACATCCGCCCAATTCTCTCCGAGGCGTGTCTGCATTGTCACGGGCCGGACAAAAGCCACCGCGAGGGGGATCTGCGGCTGGATGTGCGCGACGATTTGCTGCGCAATCGTGACGGACATCAGGTGATCGTGCCCCAGAAGCCCGAGTTGAGCGAGCTGATCCGCCGCATTACATCGGCCGACGCCGACGAGCGGATGCCGCCACCCAAGGCCGAGCGTCAACTTACCAAGCAGCAGATCGAAACCTTGCGGCAGTGGGTGGCTCAAGGCGCGCCGTTCGAGTCGCACTGGGCTTTTGAGCCCGTCAAGGCACCCCCGTTGCCCGAGGTCAAAGATCAGGCCTGGGCCCGCGAACCGCTGGATCGCTTCGTGCTCGATCGGCTCGAGCGTGCCGGTCTCCAGCCCAATCCGGAAGCCGATCGGCTCACGCTCCTGCGTCGCGCGGCGCTCGACTTGACCGGGCTGCCACCCTCTCCCGCCGAGGTCGACGCGGCGCTGAGCGACACCTCGCCGCGCGCTTACGAGCGTTACGTCGACCGTCTCTTGGCGTCGGCGCATTTCGGCGAACGGATGGCGGTCCCCTGGCTCGATGCGGCCCGCTACGCCGACACCAACGGCTATCAGACCGACGGCCCGCGCTACATGTGGCGCTGGCGCGATTGGGTCATCGAGGCCTTCAATCGCAACCTGCCCTTCGATCAATTCACGATCGAGCAGTTGGCTGGCGATTTGCTGCCGCAGCCCACCCTCGAGCAGCTCATCGCGACCGGCTTCAATCGCAATCACCGGGCGAATGCCGAGGGGGGGATCATCGCCGAGGAGTTCCGCATCGAGTACGTCGTCGACCGTGTCGACACCACCGCGACGGTCTGGCTCGGGCTGACGATGGGCTGCGCGCGCTGTCACGATCACAAGTACGACCCGATCAGCCAGCGTGAGTACTACCAGTTGTTTGCCTTTTTCAACAACGTGCCCGAGTTGGGCAAAGTGATCCGCGACAACAATTCGCCGCCGATGGTGCAAGCTCCGACGGCCGAGATTCGTCAGCAGATGGAAAAACTCCAACGGAGCTTGCATGACTTGCAGCGACAGTCGAGCGCGGAGTTGCAAGCGTTCCTCGCCGGTCAATCGCGTTGGGAGTCGACACTCAGCGGCGTGAAAGACGAGTTCTGGTCGCCGCCGGCACAGCAGCTATTCCACGCGCCGCTCGATGGCCAAGCGAAGATCGTCGATGGCCCGGGGGGCTTTGTGAGCGGTCGGATCGGCAAGGCCGTCCAGCTCGCTGACGGTGCGTGGGTCGATCTTGGCGATGTCGGCGACTTCAAGCATACGGAGCGCTTCAGCCTCGGCGCTTGGGTCTGGCTCGAATCGCCCGATGGCACCATCGTCTCGCGGATGGAAGACGACTTCAATCACAAAGGGTACGACCTGCACGTCGAACACTCGAAATTGCAATTTGAGCTGAGCGGACGGCTGCTCGACGACGCAATTCGCATTGAGACGGTCGAGCCCTTGCCCATGCGGCGTTGGGTGCATGTGCTGGCCACCTACGATGGGCGTGAATTTGCGCGCGGCGTGACGTTGTACGTCGACGGGCTGCCGCAGCCGACGCGGGTCATTCTCGACACGCTCAGCAATGCCTCGAAGAATACGCAGCCGTTGCGCGTCGGCACGCGCGGCGAGGGCCCCAAGCTGCGAGGGCTCGTCGATGACGTGCGGCTTTTCAATCGTGATCTGGACGCGGAGACGGTCGCGGCGATTGCCTGCGGCGACCCGATCTCGGCGGTGGCTACAATCGCGCCGTCACAGCGATCGCTACCGCAACGAAGCAAGTTGCAGGCCTATTACATTGCCCAGCATGCGCCCACGGCGCTGCACAAACTGCTACAAGCGACCGATGAGGCGCGCGAGCAAGTCCGCGCGTTCGATGCTAAAATTCCCACGGTCATGGTGATGCAAGAGATGAGCGAGCCGCGCAAGGCCCACGTGCTGCTGCGGGGCGAGTACGATAAGCTGGGCGAGCCGGTCACGGCCGACACCCCGGCGGCGCTCGGCAGCTTGCCGAAGGGGCCGCGGCACGATCGGCTCGAGTTGGCCCGTTGGCTCGTCGATCGCAACAACCCACTGACCGCGCGGGTGACGGTTAATCGGTTTTGGCAACAACTGTTTGGGCTCGGGTTGGTGAAAACGCCCGAGGACTTTGGCTCGCAAGGCGAACCGCCTTTGCATGTCGAGTTGCTCGATCACTTGGCCACGCAGTTCATGGAGCACGGCTGGGACGTGAAGCGGCTGCTGCGGTCGATCGTCACAAGCTCGACATATCGTCAGTCGTCGCAAGCCTCGGCCGAGCAGTTGGCCCGCGATCCGGATAATCGCCTGTTGGGTCGGGGTGCTCGGTTCCGCCTGTCGGCCGAGACGATCCGTGACCAGGCGCTCTGTGCGAGCGGGTTGCTCGACCGTCGCATCGGTGGGCCGAGTGTCAAACCGTATCAGCCCGAGGGGCTCTGGGAAGAAGTCGCGGCGACGATTGTCCCTTATGTGCAAGATCACGGGGCAGACTTGTATCGTCGCGGTATGTATACGTTCTGGAAGCGGACGGTCGCGCCGCCGTCGATGGTCGGATTCGACGCGGCGGGGCGCGAGGCGTGTGTCGTGCGGACGGCGCGGACCAACACGCCGTTGCAAGCGTTGAACTTGCTCAACGACGTGGCGTTCGTCGAGGCGACGCGCGTGCTCGCCCAACGCGCCATGCAAAGTTCGTCTGCGCTCGACGAACGGATCACGCGGATGTTTCGCGCGTTGCTCGTCAGGTCGCCGCGCGACGTCGAGCTGCGCGTCTTGCGTCGCTCGTTCGAGCGGCAACTCGCCCGCTACCGCGCCGAGCCCGACGCGGCCCAGCGTCTGCTGAGCTTTGGCGAGTCGCCGCGCGATGAGCGGCTCGACCGTGCCGAGCACGCGGCCTACACCGCCGTGGCTGGCGTGATTCTCAATCTCGACGAAGCGATTACGAGGGAATAAATGATGTTCGACGAAGCCACGTTCCGCCTCCAGCAGCGACGCCGTTTTCTTGCCCAAAGCGGCACGAGCCTGGGGAGCATGGCGCTCGCGTCGCTATTGGCCGAGGACGGTTATGCGGCCGAACCGAGTGACGCCGCAGCGCACGGTGGCCTGCCGGGGTTGCCTCATTTTGCTCCCAAAGCCAAGCGGGTCATTTATCTGTTTCAGTCGGGCGCTCCGTCGCAACTGGAGTTGTTCGACCCCAAGCCTGGGTTGGAAAAATATCGCGGGACCGATTTGCCCGACTCGATCCGCCAGGGGCAGCGGCTCACGGGGATGACCTCGGCGCAGAAGTCGTTTCCGATCGCTCCCAGCAAGTTCAAATTTGCGCAGCATGGCGCCAACGGCACGTGGTTCAGCGAGCTGCTGCCGAATTTGGCCGGAGTGGCCGACGAGATGTGCGTGGTCAAAAGCCTGCACACCGAGGCGATCAATCACGACCCGGCGATCACGTTCATCACGACCGGGCATCAACTGGCGGGCCGGCCGAGTATTGGCGCTTGGGTTGGCTACGGTCTGGGGAGCGAGAACCATGACCTGCCGGCGTTCATCGCGATGGTGTCGCGCGGGACGGGTCGGCCAGCCGATCAACCGCTGTACGACCGCCTGTGGGGGAGCGGGTTTCTGCCCTCGCGGCATCAGGGTGTAAAGTTTCGCAGCGTCGGCGACCCCGTGCTGTATTTGTCGAACCCGCCTGGGGTCGATGCGACAGGGCGACGGCAGCAGCTCGACGACCTTGCGGAGCTGAATCGGCTCAAGCTCGACGCGCAGGGAGATCCCGAGATCGGCACCCGCATTGCCCAATACGAGCTGGCGTATCGCATGCAGACCAGCGTGCCGGAATTGATCGACATTCGCAGTGAACCGCAGCACGTGCTCGACATGTACGGGCCCGAGGTGAGTCGGCCGGGCACCTTTGCGGCGAACTGCTTGCTGGCGCGGCGGCTCGCCGAGCGAGGCGTGCGATTTATTCAACTATTCCACATGGGCTGGGATCAGCACACGCGACTGCCCGACCAAATTCCGCGGCAGTGCAACGACATCGATCGCCCGTGTGCCGGGCTGCTTCGCGACCTGCGGCAGCGTGGGTTGCTCGACGACACACTGGTGGTCTGGGGGGGCGAGTTCGGCCGGACCGTGTACTGTCAGGGGACACTCACGCCGACCGACTACGGTCGCGACCATCATCCGCGTTGTTACACGATCTGGATGGCTGGCGGCGGTATTCGTCGGGGCATCAGCCACGGTGCCACCGACGACTACAGTTACAACATCGCGGCCGACCCCGTACACGTGCATGATCTCAATGCGACGATCATGCACTGCCTCGGGGTCGACCACAAACGGCTAACGTTCAAGTTTCAGGGCCGCCACTTTCGGTTGACCGACGTTCATGGCGAGCTGGTGAAACCGATTCTGGCTTAGAGCGTCTAACTATTGATTCTCAGATAATGAACTTAACAGGCCGAGCAATGCGAGGCCGGTATTTACGGACTCCCGCTGGTCGTCCTGTTAACTTGATTACCTGAACCTCAATCAATGGCAGCCGAGAGGGGGAGAGTCCCATTTCTCTCGGCGGCCCTCGAAAAATTGGGACAGTCCCCAGCCATTTTGTTAGACGCGCTTAACCGTTCGAGGCCAGCGACGAACTCATTCACGTTGTCGTGTCTAGGCGCGATCCCAGTAGCTGTAGTTGGCCTTGAGCTGCGTCATGGTGAGTGTCACCAAGCCGGGGGCCGAGCCGTTGTTGATGCCCCAGGGGTTGAACAACGTGACGGTTTGAGCTTTGCTGTCGACACTCGTCAAGACGTATTGATGATTGCCGACGACCGATTTCAAGCTGGGGGACGAGGTCGAGGCGAAGCCGACCATTTTGCCGGCCGCGAAGGCGTTGGCCACTGCGGCAAAGGTGATGGACGAGGTCGAGGCGGTGACCGAGGTCACGTTGGCGATTTGTTTCACGGCCTGGAAGAAGTACCCTCCCGCGACCGCCTGGTATGAGTTCACCCCATTGCCGGGCAGGCCTTGTCGCAGCCAGCCGGCCTCGTTGATCTGGCAGTAGGCTTTCTCGGCCATCGCCACCCAGAGCACGTTGCTTGAGCTGCTCGCCGATTGTCCCATGTTGGCAAAGATCAATCGGCCATTCGAGACAGGCAGCATCGAATCGACGGTCACGTAGTCGGCCTTGCCGTTGTTGTAGAATCGCACGGTGTAGGTGCCGTCGCCATTGACGGTGAACATGCTTTTGACGGCATTGGGATTTTTGAGGGCCGCTTCGGCCAGCGTGGCGACGAAGTAGCAATCGCCGACGGCACCTTGTTTCACATCGGTGTACACCGGACCATTGTTGGCAAACAATTTGCCCGAGGCGTTCGCATAGGCGAAGGTCGTGCTGCCGTACTTGGCCAACGGATGATCGGTTCCCAGGAACCATTTGCTGACGAGCTTATCGAGTTGCGTGGTGTTCGAGGCGCTGGTCAAGTTGCCCAGCGCGGTCCCCTGATAGCTCTTGTTCGCGGCGTTCCCCAGCACGACATCCTTGGTCAACACTTTGACGCTGTCGTTGGACCCAAACAGGCTGTCGGTGGCGGCGATCTTGGCGAGGTCGGCAAATTCGCTGGCCGACATCGACTTGTCGGCGCTTACCTGACGAAAGATGCCCAGCATCTCGGTGCGATTGATCGCGCCATCGGAGCTGGCGGCGCGAGCCAGACCACGAATGGCGGCGTCTTGAATGTTGCGATCGAACCAATTGAGCGCCGTGCCGCCGACGGTCGTCACGCCGCTGGTCGAGACCGCCAGTGCGCCTGAGCCGCTGAGGTAGGTATAGCTGCCGTCGAGCAGCTTGACGTTGTCGAGCCCCGCGCCGGCGTTGACCGTGATCGACTTGGCGAACTTCTGCCCGCTCGCCACCAACCCATTGAGGCTGACCGTGTCGGTGCCCGTGCCGCTGTTGACAACGACCGAGTTGATTCGCGATGTGAAGAAGCTGGAGTTGACGCCATCGATCGAGACCGTGCCGCCCGACTGGCGCAGCGAGATGGTGTCATTACCGCTGGTGCCGGTGATGGTCAGCACCCCCGCGCCGCTGAGGCTGGCCACCAGCCCGGCGAGCATCGAGCGATCTTCGAGTTTCTCGACATGAAAGCGGGCGCGGGTGGCGGGAATCTCTTTGGTTCGCATGGTGTCCCTCGGGTGCAGTATTTCGGCGCGTATCGGGAGCGCAGACATTGCGCCCTGGAAAACGAAAAAAGCCCTGCGATTGACGAGTGTCGTGCCCTGGCGTCGAGCCGCACGACCGCGAAGTGATGCCAACAGAAACCGTAGGTCGGAAACGGCTTGGAGGCAAACGACTCGCAGGGAAAAGACTATTTTCTCGCGAAACCGGCGTTGGGGCCGCGCACCGTTGGGAGCAATCGTCACATGTGGAACGCCGCGGTCCGCCGTTCGTAACGGTCCTGTCGATTTGCCGTCTCTGCGTGTGTCGCTAGTCCTGCCTGACGCGCGCCGATACACTGTAAAAAATCTCCAAACGCCCCACCGTAGACACCATGGCCGCCAATCTCACCCCTCAATATCTCAAGGCTGAAGAGCAATACCGCCGCGCGGCCAGCAAGGAAGAAGAGCTCCGCTGGCTCGAAGTCATGCTGCGCGAGATGCCCAAGCACAAGGCGTCCGAAAAGCTGCAGATGGACTTGAAGACCAAGATCAGCCGCACGCGCAAGGAGATGGAGAGCGAGAAGAAGGCGGCAGCGGGCAAGACCGTCGGTGTCAAGATACCGCGCCAAGGGGCAGGCACGGTGATCCTGCTCGGCGGCCCCAACGCGGGCAAGAGCCAACTGCTCGCCTCGCTCACGCGCGCCACGCCCGAAGTGGCCGCCTACCCATTTACGACCCGCTCTCCGCTGCCGGGCATGATGCCCTGGGAGGACGTGATGGTGCAACTCATCGACACGCCGCCGATCACGCGCGACGTGTTCGAGCCGTACATGCAGGGACTCATTCGCGGTGCCGATGTGGCGCTGCTGATTGTCGATCTGGCGGACGACGACGGCATCGAGCATTTGCAGAATCTGCTCGCCGTGCTCGGCGAGACCAAGACCCGGCTGGGCAAGTCGAGCTACTTGGACGAAGAGGACGTCGGCCTGTCGTACACCCGCACGCTGGTCGTGCCGAACAAGATCGACGCTCCCGACGCGGCCGACCGCTTGGAGTTGCTGCATGAGCTCTGCCCGCTCGATTTTCCCGAGCATCGGATCTCGGCGCAAGAGGGCGAGGGCCTGAGCGAACTCAAGTGCGCGATCTTTCAAGCCCTTGACGTGATTCGGGTGTACACGAAGAATCCCAAGGCCAAGGAGGCCGACTTCGAGAGGCCCTTCACGGTCCGGCATGGGGGCACGGTGCTCGACGTGGCCGAGTTGGTGCACAAGGATTTGGCGGCCACGTTCAAGTTTGCCCGGGTCTGGGGGCACGGAGTCCACGACGGCACGCAGGTCAAAGGAGATCACGTGCTGCACGATCGCGATATTGTCGAGTTGCACGCATGACCAACGCTGAAATTGCCAATACGTTCGACGAGGTTGCCGACCTGCTCGAGTTTACCGGCGCCAATGCGTTCCGCATTCGCGCTTACCGCAACGCCGCGCGGATGCTCCGCGATCTGAGCACGAGCGTCGCGGCGATGGTGCTCGAAGCGCGCGGGCAACTCACCGACTTGGACGGCATTGGCGACGATCTGGCCGACAAGATCACGACGCTCGTGAAGACCGGCAGCCTGCCGCAGTTGCAGGAGTTGCTGGGCAAGGTCCCGGCCTCGGCGCTGACGTTGTTGCGCGTGCCGGGCATTGGCCCCAAAAAGGCGGCCGCGCTGCTCAAGGAACTGAACATCTCGACGCTCGACGAGTTGCGCGCGGCTTGCGAACAGCAGCGGGTGCGCGCACTCAAGGGGTTTGGCGAGAAGACCGAGGAACACATCCTGGCGGGCATCGCCCTGGCGAGCGCGGCCGGCGAGCGGATGCTGTGGGCCGACGCCGACACGATCGTGCAAGACGTGCTCGCCCATCTGCGCGGGTGCAAGTCGATCGAGCAGATTGAGCCGGCGGGGAGCTACCGTCGCGGCAAGGACACCGTGGGCGACTTGGATTTTCTTGTCGTGGCCAACGATCCCACCGAGGTCATGGACCGGCTGGCCGAATATCCCAGCGTGGCCGAGGTGCTCGGTCGTGGCGAGACGAAAATGTCTGTCCGCTTGCAGAGCGGCGCGCAGGTCGACGTGCGGGTGGTGGGTGCCGAGAGTTATGGCGCGGCGCTGCAATACTTCACCGGGTCGAAAGAGCATAACGTGATTGTCCGTTCGCGGGCCAAGCAGCAAGGGCTCAAGATCAACGAATACGGCGTGTTTCGTGGCGAGGAACGGATCGCCGGCCAGTCGGAGCAAGCGGTGTACGAGGCCCTCGGCTGGCCCTGGTTTCCGCCTGAGCTGCGCGAGGCGCGGCAGGAATTTGCTTGGGCCGAAGCAGGCAAGCTCCCGAAGCTCATCGAGTTGGACGATTTGCAGGGGGACCTGCACATGCACACGACCGAGACCGACGGCAAGAACACGCTCGAAGAGATGGTCGAGGCGGCTCGCTCGCGCGGACTCAAGTACATCGCGATCACCGATCACTCGCAGCGCGTGACGATGGCCAACGGACTCGACGCCCCCCGCGTTCGCCAGCAGTGGCGAGCCATCGATCAACTCAACCGACACCTGCGCGGCTTTCATGTGCTCAAGGGGATCGAGGTCGACATCCTGGAGAAAGGGGGGCTCGACCTCGACGACGACGTGCTGTGCGAAGCCGACTGGGTCGTCGCCAGCGTGCACTACGGACAAAATCAGCCGCGCGAACAAATCACCGCGCGGATCGTCGCGGCGCTGCGACATCCGAGCGTCTCGGCGATTGCGCATCCGACGGGTCGCTTGCTCAATCGGCGGCAGCCCTACGCGGTCGACCTCGAGCAGGTCATGAACGTGGCCCGCGAGGAAGGCAAGATCCTGGAGCTCAACAGCAACCCGCAGCGGCTCGACCTGGACGACGTCGCCTGTGCCGCGGCGAAGGCACAGCGCGTGCCGATCGTGATCTCGTCCGACGCGCACAGCGTGCGCGGCTTTGACGTGCTGCGCTACGGAATTTTGCAAGCACGACGCGCGGGCCTGACCAAGCACGACGTCGTCAACACGCAGCCCTACGAGACGTTTATTCGCCACTAAGGCGAGGCGAGTTTATTGGACGCTTCACGCCTCGACGCTGGAAGCCATTCGTTCGCCGGCATGAACACCGTTCGGCACTCAGCAACCTGAAACACTCGATCCCCCCGCCGCGTCGCGGAGCATTCTCTGCCCCGTCCAATCGCTCCCGAGAAACGCCTGCGCCGCGACGTGACGGGGGGAATCGTGTGTGTTGCCCGATGAAGTCGTTTACCGCATGGCCTGAATGATCTCGGCCGCGTAACGATTCGGATTCTTCTCGAACTCGCTGAGCGTCTGCTCGTTCGAGAATAAATAGATGCGATCGCCGAAGAACACGCCATGTTCTCGACGACCGTTGATGCTTTGTCCCATGTCGAGCGACAACACCGGATCGAGGCCCGAGAGCACCGGGCTGAAACGATCGGGGTTTTGCAAGAACTTTTGCTGATCGGCGGCGCTGGCGAACAAATACGTCCGGCCTCGATGCACCGCGCCCCACAACACATCCCCCTGCGTCCAGACACGCCTTTCGCACAGCGTCACGGGGCAGAAGCCTTCCATGGCCAGCGGCGGGCTCCCCGGCGGCAGCTTGTCTTGCGTGATCGGCTCGGTGCTCTTGGGAGCGCCGTAGATCGAGTTGGGGTGCGTGGCTGATCGGGACGACGCGACGCTCGTCGGGTTGTACGGGGCCGGCGTTACGGCCTGGGCGACCACTTGATTCATCGAGGACACCGACTGCGCGGGGACCTGTGCGGCCACGCGCGGTTCGTGGGCCATGATGGTCGGAGCCGCTGTGGTCGCGGCCGAGGGGGACAACGTTGCAGCCGGCACGCTCGCAACGGGTGCCGTGGGGGGCGCGAGAGCCGGAGATGCGACCGGTTGTGCAGCGACGCCTTGCGATACGACGGCAGGCCCGGCCGCTGGAGACACCGTTGTCTCGACCGTGGCGGCCGCTGAGCCCTCGTTGCCACGCTGGTTATAATAGGAATAGCGATCGTCTTGCGCGGGGGTGGCGCTGGTGGTCGTGTTGCGGGCTGGTTGTGCCTGAACGGGGGGCGTTTGGCTGCCGGCACTCGGTAGCGAGGGAACCAGCGAGGGCCTCGTGAGCGGCGTTTGAGTGTTGATCGCGCCTGTTGCCGGAGCACTGGGCTTGCTGGCCACCGCCGGAGCGCGGAGCTTCGCGGCCGCGCCGAGCATGATGGCCTGATAGTCGCTGGCGTTCTTGGCCCCTTCCTGTTTGAACAGCACTTGCCCTTTGCTGTCGAGGATCAGGTCGGTCGGAAATCGCGTGACGCCCAATCGCTTGGCGACGGCTTGGTTCTGGTCGTAATCGATTTTGACGGCCACGAAATGTGTGGCGAGTGCTTGTCCGAAGCCGCTTTGCGAGAAGACCGTGCTTTCCATCGTGCGGCAGGGACCACACCACTCGGCCCAAAAGTGGGCGAGCACCAGACGGTCGGAGGCCTGGGCCTGCTGCAAAGCCTTGTCCAAGTTGGTTTCCCAGCGGATCGGCGGGGGCGATTGCGCCCGGCCCGGCATGGTAACAAAGAAGACAATGGCGCTCATGGCAAGCGCACGCAAAGCCAGCATGGGGGGTGACCCTAAACCAAAACGAGCGTCCATTCTCGGTCGCTTCCATGAAGCGAATCCAGCGCCTTCGTTATCGACGCTGGCCCGGCGAAGATTTTGAAAATCCGGCCAAAAGGCCAAACATACCGGTAAGGTTTAGCCAACAACCCCAGTGTTAGCGTCTTCAAAGTTGGTAAATCGTAGGATCTGGCATCAAGGGCGTCATTCAGCGGGTGGCTGGCGGTTTGCGTCTGCAAACCCCGGCTCACTTCGAGGCGGTGTCTCATGTCAATCGCCGGGGTTTGCTTCGCAAACCACCAGCCACCCTAACGGTGACGCTCACACCAACAACCCCAGTGTGAACCGTTGCGAGGGGGCGATTGACAAAGCTTCGCTTGACACGACTGTTTTACCGGGTAGAATTTACGCAGCTTTGCAGCAGTGCCTGGTTCCCACTGGCGCTGCGTTGCCCAAGGTATTGTGGGCTCTCTAGACATGCTGGCAACAGACATGCTGGCAACAGAGCCCTTCCGTGTTGGCAACAGAGCCTTTCTCGCCTGCCGACCTGTGGCGTTCATCTTGCCTGTTCGCTGACTAGGGTCGAGTTGGGGCGAGGCCCGTAGGGGTCTGATGGCTCCCGATGACTCTTGGCTCGAACGTATTTTGTACGTCATCGCAGCCAGATCGGGTGTTATCTCGCTTTCGGGTGTAGCAACAGCAGGTCGCCGGGTCGAATATCCCTTGGGTGGGGTTCGGTCCAGTCACGCGGGACAGCAAAGCAACTCGGGAAATCCGAGCATGGGAATAGGTCCATTGGCCTTGGTCTTGGATGACCCGGTCAGTGGCGCATGGTGGTTTTGATTGCGGACGCCAACCAACAAGGATGCCTTTAGTCGTCCGTGGTTCGCCAGTGTGGGTCCACGTTGCTCGTGTGCCAAAAGTGCCCGTTGGGAGCTTTCGTGGTTCGCTACGCGCGCCCCCGGGCTGATACGCTGTTCGCCAACGCGACCCATCGTAGTTTGATCGCATTGGGACCGTGAGTTCCCCCCCTACTCAACGGTTGTCGAATTTTCAGGGATCTTGAGGCGTGGTTCGCCCCAGCGAACCGCCCACGTTTTGAGATGGTTCACGGCCGGTCACCGGACCGCCGCGCGGCCGTCTCCTGCCGACTTTGGTTTGTTCTCGATGCGGCTCGCCCGAGTCGCGTGTTCTTTGAGTTGTTTGCAGTCGTTTTAGTCCTGATGACTCCATCGCTCTCCACTCCATCGACGTCAGTTCTCAACCGCAGGCGGTTGATTGCGTCATCCGCGCTGCGTCGCAGGGGTTCATTCTTTCAGGTCTGTGGTTGTTGCCCGCGTGGGCAAATTCTCGCCGGACCGACCCAACAGGACTCATTGTCTTTATCTCTCCAGGTGCAAACGGATCATGGGTAAGAAAAAGCGGGGCCGCGGTCGCGGTCGGGGCTTCTATGGTGGCAACAATAATAATGGCGGCGGCGGCGGCGGTGGTGGCGGCGGCGGTGGCGGCGGCGGCGGCTATCAACGCCGTTACCGGAGCAACTACCGACCGCGTCATCAGGGCGGTGGTGGCGAAGGGGCCCCCGTCAGCGATGATCCCCTGATGCACAGCGCCGTCGAAGGTCAGGAAGGGGTCGCCACCGAAGGGGGCGTGGGGGTCGATCAGCCGCCGTTGGTCAGTGCCGTCGGCGTGCTCGAATTGCACCCCAACGGCTACGGCTTCTTACGCGATCCCAAAACCAACTACACCCGCGAGCGGACCGACCCCTTCGTGCCTGGCACGATGATCGAGAAGTTCAAGCTTCGCGAGGGGCTGCAGCTCAACGCCCTTGTGCAGCAAAATCGCAAGCAAGAAGGCCCCCGCGTTCGCGAGATCGTCGACGTCGACGGCATGAAGCCCGAAGAGTATTGCAACGTCAAGACCTTCGACGAGAAGACTCCGATTAACCCCGAGAGCTGGCTCCGGCTGGAGGTGGGCCCCGAGCCGATCAGTCCGCGCATCATGGACCTGCTCACGCCGCTCGGCAAAGGCCAGCGTGCTTTGATCGTCGCTCCGCCGCGCACCGGCAAAACGATGTTGCTCCAGCAGATTAGCAAAGCGATCAACATCAACCATCCCGAGGTGAAGGTCTTTGTGCTGCTCATCGACGAGCGGCCCGAAGAAGTCACCGACATGAAACGCAACATCATGAACGGCGAGGTCATCGCCAGCAGCCTCGACCGCGATGTCGAAAGCCACGTCCGGCTCTCGCAACTCGTGCTCGAACGCTGCCGACGACTCGTCGAGATGGGGCAAGACGTGTTCTTGCTGCTCGACTCGATCACGCGGCTCGCCCGGGCCTTCAACAAGGTCTCTGGCGGCAACAAGATCATGACCGGCGGCATCGACATCAAGGCCATGGATATCCCCAAGCGGCTCTTTGCCACGGCCCGGCTGTTCGAGGAAGGGGGCTCGCTGACCATCGTCGGCACCGCGCTCGTCGACACCGGCAGCAAGATGGACGAAGTGATCTTCCAGGAGTTCAAAGGCACCGGCAACATGGAACTCGTGCTCGATCGCAAACTGGCCGACCGACGTGTCTGGCCCGCCATCGACATCAGCCAGTCCGGCACCCGCCGCGAAGAGAAACTGCTCGATCCGGTCACCCTGCACGCGGTCACCATGCTCCGCCGCACCCTCTCGTCGATGCACCACGTCGACGCGATGGAGCAGCTCACGCAAAAGCTGGCCAAGTACAAATCGAATCGCGAGTTCATCAACCTGATCGCGTCCGCCAAACCCGATTAACCCGCGACCCTCGATCATGACAGGGCTGTCGATCCGCGCGCTCGGCCCCGACGACGTCGACTTCGGTCTGCGTCTGAGCTCGAGCGTTAATTGGAACCAACTCCGCGCCGACTGGCTGCGCGTGCTCGCTCTGGAACCTCACGGAAGCTTTGTCGCCGTGCTCGACGGTGTCGACGTGGGGACCTGCGCCTCGGTGCGGTTCGGCGCCGTCGCCTGGATTGGCCTGATGCTGGTCGACCCCGCCGCGCGTGGTCAAGGGGTGGGCAAAGCCCTGATGCAGCACACGCTACGCTGGCTCGACGAGCGCGGCGTCCAGAGTGTCCGGCTCGACGCCACGCCGCTTGGACAGCCGCTCTACGAAAAGCTCGACTTCGCGGTCGACTTTCAACTCGACCGTTGGGCCGGTGTCCCGCGAGGCACCATGCCCGCGGACGTCGCCTGTATCGAACAGCTCACGACCGCCGATCGCGTCGAGGTCGAGCGGCTCGATCGCTTGGCAACCGATACCGATCGCCGCGCGTTCTTGGCCCTTCTACACGCTGAGTTGCCCGCAGCGGCTCATGTCGTGCGGCGCGCGGGCCGACTCACGGGATGCATGCTCGCCCGTAACGGCCGATCGGCGCGGCAGCTCGGCCCCTGCACGGCGCTCGATGACTCGGGCGCGACACTGCTCACCGCCGCGCTCGCCGAGCAAGCCGCGCTCCAGCAGAGTGTCTATGTCGACATTCCCCGCACGCACGTCGCCGCGCGGCAAATCGCCGAGCGTTTCGGCCTGCAACCGCAGCGCGTGCTCACCCGCATGACGCGCGGACCCAAGGTCGCCGAGCGAAGCGAGTTGATTTGGGCCAGCTCAGGGCCAGAAAAAGGCTGAGCGCAGCTCACGCTTCAGCATTACGGAAACTGCCCTGGCACGGTCACGTCCCCCCGATCGAGCAGCGGCAACTCCAGACCCGGTCGCGCGTACATCGTGTACGACGCATCGTGGTAGAATGGCGTCCAGCCGTCGACGCCGGTCATCTCGCGGGCCAGCGGCGTGTTGTTGGGCACCAGCAGCACATCGGTCGGGTACTTATCGAGCGTGTCGTGCCAGCCGTCCTTGGCTTGGTACATGTGCTCGTTCTCTTCCAAAATGCCGGGCCGATACGCGACCTCGTAACGACCGTCGAGGCTCACTTTCACTCGCGGGTGCAGCTTCCAACTCACAAAGCCCCCGGGTACGAACGGCACCATCATGTTGCCGCTAAACTCCAGGCGTCGGAGGTAATCGACCGCTCCGGTTGGATACATGGGTCGGCCGGTCTCTTCTTCAGCGAGCGTGGTGGGCATGCGTAGTTGCCACGGTTTCGCTGGCGCCGCGCGGAGCAACGACAACACGCCGATCGCGCACGAGGCCGCGAGCACAAACCGCCGCCGTCGCTGCCAGATCGACTCGGCCAACTCCCCCAAGCGTGTTTGCTGCAAGTAGCCTGGAACGTAGGCGAACCAAATCACAAAGTACAACGACAGATGCCGCGTGTGTCGCACGGCAAAGTACGTGCTCGCCAGCAGCATGAGCAGCCCGGGCATCCGTCGCCAACCGAGCGACGAGACCGCGTACAACATGAGGAGCACGCTGAATAGGTAGACGTAAAACATCGAGATCGGTTCGACGTGCCAGAGTGGCCGCCACTCGATGATCATCGGCCGCAACATGAGCAGTCCGTGGGCCAAGTACGGGTAGTACATCGCGCCATACGGATTGACGAGCACCAGCGCGGCCATCGCCACGCCCAGCACGATCCAATGCCGGATCGGTTCCTTTCGCAGCAGTTGCTCGAAGGCGTGCAGGGCCATGAGTCCCGCTCCGACGACGAACCCGGCGTGCAAATTGAGCCAGGCCACGTAGGCCGGCAGCCACAACCACATCCAGCGCCGCTCGCCGCGTCGGTCGGCCTCGATGCAGCCGAGCATCATCGCGAGGAACACGAGCGTAAAGAGTTGCGCGCGGATGGTGGTGAAGCCGATGCAACCGCACAGGATGGGCACGCTCGCCACGGCGGCGATCAACGGCCAACCGGCTCCACGCTCGCGGGCCACGCGCACGCAGCCGCCGACCACCACGATGCTCAGCAGATACTTGAGCGCCATGATGCCCGACGCGCCGAGGCTTTGCGCCACGGCATAGAGCACCGCCCCGGTCCCCCACTCATGATGCACCGAGGGATAGACCGTCGGGGTATAGGCGAAGCGATCGTCGAGCGGCAGCGCGCCGCTCACCCACGTCTCGCGAATCAACGCCATCTCGTGGAACAGGTCGGGGTCGACGAACGTCAGTCCGGCGAGGTTGACGATGAACAGCCCGACGAGGCCGAAGAACAGCGCCGCGACACTCCAGCGGTCGGTGGATGAGGGGAGTGTGCGTTGCACGATGGAATTAAACCGCTCGCCAAGAATAATGGGCAATGCAGCGCAGCGCGTCGAAGGCGTCTTTCCAGCCAATCTTCTTTCCTTCCTTGACGTTGCGACCGTCGTAACTGATCGGCAGCTCGACGACGCGACAACCTTGTCTGGCAATCTTCGCGGTCAGTTCCGGCTCGACGCCAAAGCGGTCCTCGCAAATCTTCACGCCGGCGAGCGCCTCGCGCTTGAACAGTTTCTGGCAGGTCTCCATGTCGGTGAGCCGCAAGCCGGTGAAGCGATTCGAGAGCCAGGTGAGCACGCGATTGGCCAGCCAGTGATGCCAGGTCTGGGTTTTGGGTTTGCCTTGCAAAAAACGCGAGCCGTAGACGACGTCGGCCTGGCCATCAACGATCGGCTTCACGAGCCGCAGGAACTCGGTCGGGTCGTACTCCAGATCGGCGTCCTGGATGACCACGACCGAGCCGCGTGACAGCGACAGTCCGGTTCGCAGCGCGGCCCCTTTGCCCCGATTATGATCGTGATACACGATCCGCAATTCAGCATCGCCACGTATGCCGCGCAGCAACTCGCGGGTCCCGTCGCTGCTGCCGTCGTCGATGACGATCACTTCCTTGGGCAAGGGCAAAGCCCGCACGCGCGCCAATACCTGTTGAATGGTTTTGCGCTCGTTGTAGACCGGCATCAGGATCGAGAGTTTGAAACCGGCCGGGAGCCGGTAGCCGCCGACATCGTCGAGCACGCGGTCGCCAAGCACCTCGCGGGCGCTCTGCAGCAACTCATGCTCGAGCGCGTCGAGCCCGGGCAGACATAACGTCCCATCGGGTAGCGCGAGGCTCGAGGGAGATGTGGTCGGCGCAAGCGGCGGTGGCGTCGTGATGCTTCCCTCGGTGGGAGACACAGCGGTCGTCGACAAGACGTGGGTTGGCAAGGTTTCAGTCGCATGCATGGCAGCAATTCCTCCGAGGAATCGTAGGTCATGCTTTGCGAGCGGGGCGCGGCTCAGCCGACACGTGGGGAGGCAGCGATTGTGCGGGGTGTATCGACCGCGAGCCACTCGACGACCCGTGCAAGTACGTTCCCCTCGGAGGGGACTTGTCCGATCAGCCGGTAAGAGCCGCTGAGCAATGCCGCGCGGAGTTCGCCGAGTTGCCGTTGCATGAGCTGCAGGAACTCGACTGTCTGCGGTTCGGTGAGCTCCGCGCGGACCAGTTCGACGGCCGTCGCGGTCTCGCGCCGATCGAGCCGCGCCAGTCGTCCGCGATCGGCCTTATAGAGCACGCCGGCAACAAACGCCCGCCGCAACTCGCCGCGGGCGTTGAACTGATAGACCATGTCGGGATTCAAATAGCAGCTCAGGCTGCCATCGCGGCGAAAGCCGACGACGATCGGCTTGTGCTCGACGAGCGAGATTTCGACGCGCTCGACGAACGCCGTTGCCTCGCGGAGCAAGTCTTCACGATCGGCTTTCTCGCGCGCCATCGATCACCCCGCGACGGTTACAACGGATTAGGTCCATTGTAACGTGGCGAGTTCGTTGTGGTCGATGTCATGCTGCGAGATTTCACGAATGTCGTCGCGGCAGTCGAAGAACGCCGCCACGATCGCTGCGTCCCACTGCTGACCGGCGCCGCGACGCATGATCTCGTCGATCTTGGCCTCGGGCATCCCCTGTCGATAGGGACGATCGCTGGCCATCGCGTCGTAGGCGTCGGCCACGGCGACGATTCGCGCCCAGTACGGAATCTGTTCTCCCTTGAGTCCGTGCGGGTAGCCGCTGCCGTCCCAGGCTTCGTGATGATGCAACACGACGGGCAGCATGTGCTGCATCTTGCGCAAGTCTTTGAGGATTTTGTAGCCGATTTGCACGTGGGTTTTGATGTGTTCGAACTCGGCGTCGGTTAGCTTGCCCGGCTTGCGGAGCACGTTGTCGTCGATGCCGATCTTGCCGATGTCGTGCAATAGGCCCGAGAGGTAAATGGTGTTCGCGGTCTCGTTGTCGCAGCCCAACTGTTGGGCCAGCCGCACGGCGACACGCGCGACGCGGTCGCTGTGGCCGCGCGTGTAAGGGTCTTTGGCGTCGATGGCGCTCGACATGGCGCGCACCACGTCGGCGAGCATGTGGGACTGTTGACGGTACAGCTCGACGTTCGAGGCGTGAATGCCGAGCAGCGTGCCGATGCTGCTGAGCAAACTGGCTTCGGCGGTGCCGAACTCTTCGCCTTGGCTATGATTGAACGCCGCGATCCAGCCGAAGACCCGGCACCCCTCGGCGATCGGCACCAGCACCAGTTGTTTCACGTCGGGAAATCGCCACCGCGACGGGAGAGAGCCTGGGTTTACGACCACCGGACGATGCGTGGCGTCCAGCTCCAAGTCGCCAACCAGATCATTGAACTCGTCGTCGTTGAGCGGGCACAGTCCAGAGCGGGCGAGCAAGGGCTTGCCGGTCTCGTCGCTGGGCAACGTTCCTTCGGTGTTCAGAAATTGCAGCACGAGCCCCTGGGCCGGCAGCACCTCGTGCAGCCAATCGAGCGTCATGTCGGCTAGCGCCTCGCGGCTTCCCGACAGCTTCAGGTTCTGCGTCAAGCGATAGATCAGGCTGATTTCCTCGTAGGTCGACCCGATCTTCGCCGACAACGTTTCGATTTCGTTCTCGAGCAGCCGCACGCGCCGATCGCTGCGCAGCTTGGACAAGGCCAGCGTCGCCAAACGCTCGAGGGTCGACGTGTTGGTGACGGCCTGTCGCAGGGTCCAGTCCCAGAGTGTTTCGGCGTCGACCTGGAGCACCTCGGCCGCCCGCCGCACGTCGGCCAACTGATGCACGACCCGCGTGGGGAACACGCCGATCGCCACAATGGTCTGACCGCCGGTGGTGGGCAACGGCAAGGCCAAAATCGCCAACGGATCTTCTTCTTCGATCAACTGTGGCCGTTCGTGTTGGGCGACTTCGCGCAGCGTCTCGGCCCAGGGATACCACGAGATGTCTGGCGTGCCGGGTGGCTGAAAGCGCGTCTCGCCCGCCACCGGGTCGTAGAGCCACAAGCTCGTGGCCAATGCCCCGTTCAAGGCTGGAAGTATGGGAAATGCCTGCGCCATGTCACCCAAGTGCGTGGGAACATCGCATTCGGGAGAGGTGATCGACGCGACCTCGAAATTCATGGACGGTGACATTCGATGAACCTTGCAAGGACTTACACGAACGTGCCTAGCGCAGTGCGCCGTTATTTCCGGCAACTCTATGTCGCGGTTGCGCGCGGAGCAAACCACGCCGGTGAAAGGCGCAAAGCGGCACAGGAATCATCGATACAAACGATACAGCCGCGCGCCTTATTCGTGGCGCAGGGCTTCGATCGGGTCCATCAGCGCGGCCCGCCGGGCCGGATAAATGCCAAACACCACCCCCACCCCCACCGAGATCAGAAAGGCCACGACGATCGACCACACAGCGATATGGGGCTGCAAATGGCGAATTGTGTCGGGCAAGGCTTGCATCACCGTCGGAAACAACTGGTCGAGCGACCATTGCACGCCGCGCACCGCGGGCCGACAGCACAACCCGGCCGATACGCCCAACAGCCCGCCCGTGGCGCTAAGCACGATGGTCTCGGTGAGGAACTGCTCGACAATGTCGCGCTGCCGCGCGCCCAGCGCGCGGCGGATGCCAATCTCGCGCGTCCGCTCGGTCACCGTGGCCAGCATGATG
>CAZZBK010000046.1:0-36496 GCA_964652155.1 uncultured Planctomycetaceae bacterium
CGCTCACACGGTTGCTGTTTCTCAGCTTGTTTAGGATCGCCCGGCGAAATCAGATCGCAGGCTGCTCGGGTGACGGTTGTACATATCAGCAGATATGAATACGATAAGTCTGTTTCCCGTGTGAAAGCCGTTGGGGGCTTGCCGCTCAGCATTCACGAGGTCCCGTCGAGGTAGGCCATGCATAGCCAATTCGCGTGCGGTTCCGCGCAGCACGACTGGACGCGCCGCAGTGTCCTGCAATCACTGCTGGGCATCACGACCGCTGCGGCGGGTTGGGGTGGCTCGTCACAGCTCGCACACGGGGCGCGCGGGGGCCACAAGCAGGTGCTCTTTGTCTGGCTTGACGGCGCGATGAGCCAATTCGAAAGCTGGGATCCCAAGCCGGGCACTCGGTTCGGCGGCCCGTTCAAGAGTATCCCCACGCGAATCCCCGGCGTTCATCTGAGCGAGCTGATGCCCAAGCTGGCAGAGCGAATGCAGCATCTGTCGGTCGTCCGCAGCATGCACACCAAATACGAGGATCATTCAAAGGGGGTCATCCCAATCCAGCAAGGCGATCCCAAGAACCGTGGCGTGAGCTATCCGCTGTTGGGTTCGGCCGTTGCCAGGCTCTATGGCACCGAACACGACGAGTTGCCCCCTTATATTCACATCAAGCCGGGCTCGGGTGGCTTTATGTATCAAGACGCGGGGTTTCTGGGTGCCAAGTACGGGGCATTGGCGCTGGGTGATGGCAAGGCACCCCCCAATCTCCAATCGGCCAAGCCGGGTTCCGAGAAGCCGTCCGCTCGCGATGCCTTCCGCGAGCAGCTCAATGCCGGCTTCCAACAGCGGCGCAATCGCGAGTTGTCCGACGCCTACAATCACACCTACCGTGTCGCCCAACAAATGGCGCGCCATGCCGAACTATTCGACCCCTCACGGCTCCAGCCCAAGGATCTCGAACGCTATGGCGGCACCGAGTTCGGCACGCACCTCTTGCAGGCTCGTGGATTGATCGAAGCGGGCGTGACGTTCGTCAAGGTCACCATGTACCACTGGGACACGCACGGCGACAATTTTAATTGCCATCAAGATGGCGTGCCGCAGGTCGACGCCGCGCTTGGCGCGTTGTTCGACGATCTGATTGACCGGGGACTGTACGACCAGACGTTGGTGATTGTGATGTCGGAGTTCGGCCGCACGCCCAAGATCAACGCCCGCGTGGGACGCGACCATTGGCCTGAGTGTTGGTCGGTGGCGATGGGGGGCGGTGGCATACGTCCGGGCGTGGTGGTCGGGCAGACAAACGACCTGGGCACGTTCAACGCCCACGAGGAATACGACGTGGGACACTTGTTCCACACCTTTTTCCAGGTGCTCGGCATCGACCCCGCGAAGACCGAGTACGACAACGATGGCCAGCCGCTGCCGATCGCTCACGACGACTACCATGCGATCAAGGAGCTGTGCGGATGAGCATTGATCCCCAAGCCGTCGCTCCGCTCCGAACCTGGAATCATGGCAGCCAGCTGACCTGTTGCCAATTCATGCCCCAGGGCAAGGGGCTCGTCGCCGCGGGTCACGACGGTTCGTTGTATCGGCTCGACATGGAAGGCAACGAGTCGCGGTCGCTCGCCGCGCACCAGGGCTGGATCGTCGCGCTCCGCTGGACTCCGAATCATTCTCGGCTACTCAGCGCCGACTCTTGGGGACGGGTTTGCGCCTGGCAACGGGTCGATGACTGGTTCGAGCCGCAGCCGGCATGGACGATTCCTTGCGCCTGTGCCAGTTGGCTTCGTGATCTGGCCCTGAGTGCCGATGGCAAACTGTTGGCGACCTGCGGAAACGAACCCATCGTGCGTGTTTACTCGGTACACGACGGTCAATTGGTGCACGAGTTGCGCGGACACGAGCAGCCGGTGATGAGCGTGGCGTTTGCACCTGATGGCAAGCGCCTCGTGAGCGGCGACCTGCTCGGCAACATCCGCGATTGGAACCTCGAACAGGGGCAATGCCAGCGGCAGTTTTCCGCAGAGCGATTGTATAAGACCTTTTATCAATACCGACAGGGGGGCGTGCGGTCGCTGGCGTTCTCCGCCGATGGCAAGACACTCTACGCCGCGGGCTTCGAGGGGACCAATGCCAACCAGGCCCAGGGCAATCCATTGGTGCTGACCTTTGATTGGGAGTCCGCCCAGCCGACGACGACGCTCGTGCCCACCCCGACCGTGAACGGCCCCATCACCGACGTGGTCATCCACCCAGCGGGTTTCATCATGGCTGCCAGCAGCAGCGAAGGGGGTGGCGTGCTGTGGATTTGGCGACCCGGCGAGGAGAAGAACGTTCATCACCTCAAACACTCGACCTCGTTTCGCCGTCTGGCGATCGCCGATGACGGCCGGCAACTGGCCGTGGCGGCGTTCGGCAATCTCGACGGTCAGCGTGGCGGCAACGGCCGACGACTCGACAAAGAAGGCAACTATCCCGACTTCGGCGGCATGCTCGTACTCTATCACTGGAAATAACCACCGTGCGGTTCGCGCTCCTGATTGTTCTGACGGCCTGCGTGTCGGCCAACGTCCCTTCTGCCCGTGGCGGTACGCTCTCGGCACAGATCGATCGTGAAATCGCGATGCACGCCGACGGCCCCCTGGCTGGACCTGCGCCAGACGACGAGTTTCTACGACGCGTCTACCTCGACCTGACCGGGACCATTCCCACGTCACGCGAAGCCCGGGTGTTTCTGGCCAACACCTCCGCCGACAAACGCCCGCAGCTCATTGGTCGATTGCTGGACAGCCCGGAGTTTGCGCGGCGGATGCAAGAAGCCTGGACGGTCATGCTGCTGGAGCGGCAGGAAGGCAAGGTCGTCAGCGACGAAGCATGGAACGAGTATCTGCGAGAGGCGTTTGCGGCCAACAAACCGTGGGATGTTTTGACGCGCGAACTGCTCACCGCCGATGGACTGACCGACGCCACGCAGCCGGCCATTCGCTTCCTGGTCGATGGCACGCGCGCCGACCCGCATCTCCGCGCGCAGGATTTTGCCCGACTATTTTTGGGTGTGAACATGCAGTGCGCCCAGTGCCACGACCATCCAACGATCAGCGATTACAAGCAGGCGCACTATTATGGCTTGTATGCTTTTCTGAGCCCCGTGAAGCTCGTCAAAGACAAGCAGAATCGGTCCCGGCTCATCGAGACGCTCGTGCAGAGCAAGGTTGACTATGTATCGGTCTTCATGCCCGCCGATAAGCACGCCTTGGGTCCCAAGCTCCTGGAAGTCGAAGAGGTCGCGATCCCGCCGGTCGTCAAGGGTGAAGAGTTCGTTCATCCGCCGCAGGACGGTTTGCCGGGCATTCCCAAGTTTCAGCCGCGCCAAATCCTGGCCAATCAGCTCACCGCCGCCGAGTCTGCCCGACGTCGCTTTGCCCGCAATGCCGTCAATCGCGGTTGGTTCCTGCTGCTCGGCCGCGGACTCGTTCACCCCTTGGATCTCGACCACAGCGGCAATCCCCCGTCACACCCGGAGTTGCTCGAGGGGCTAACCGACGCGTTCATCTCGGGCAACTACAACATGAAAGAACTTGTTCGCGAGATTTGCCTATCGGCGACTTATCAGCGAGCCAGTCAGGCCGTGGGCGACTCCGAGGCGATTTCGCCCGCCAGCTATCGCGTCGCGGTCCTCAGACCGCTCTCGCCAGAGCAGTTGGCGCGGTCGCTGGCAAACGCCACGGGTCAGCGATCACGCCTCGACGCGGCCCCCAAGCCCGACAAGGCCTTTACATTTAAGGACTACTCCAACGGTCGCCTGGATGTGCCAGTCAACTGGCGTGACGTGATGACCGTCTTCGCCGCAGCCTTCGGTCATCCGAGCGGGCAGGCCGAGGTCGACTTTCGTCCGTCGGTCGAGCACGCCTTGTTTCTCGCCAACGATCGCCTCGTGCATAGCTGGCTCCAGGCCGCGCCCACGGGTTGGGTTCACGCGCTGGTCCAACTCCAGACCGACGAGGCCATCGAGGAGGTCTTTCTGGCGCTGCTTGCGCGTCGGCCCACGTCCGCCGAGCGGCAGTTCGCGGCAGCGCTGCTGGCAGACGCCACCGAGCGCTCCGAGGCTTTGCAGGAGCTTTGCCTCGCGCTCCTCACGTCGGCCGAGTTCCGTTTGAATCACTGATTACAACGGCCGGCGTTCGGTTATCATGTGAACCGAGCCTGCGATCGATCCGCTTGCCTTTTTCGTCGAGTTTGCCATGCGTGTCACCGATGTCACTGTTTCGATTGTCGAAGTGCCCCAGATCGCGCCCATCGCGCCGTATCGATCGCATCTCCGCAGCAGTTCAACGACCCAGAGCGCGATCGTGCGGGTCGACACCGACGCGGGGCTCGTCGGCTGGGGCGAACACAATGTAAACTTTCTTCCTGACCTCAGCGGGCAACGCATGACCGCCGCGGCCCGCGAGTTTCTGCTGGGCCGCGATCCACTAAACCTCAACGCCTTTCACCGCGAATGTCGCTTGGAAACCCGGCTCAAATCGGGGCTGGAACTCGCATTGTGGGATATCGCGGGCAAGGCGACGGGACAAAGCGTCGCCCAATTGCTCGGCGGTGTCATTCGTCCACGCATCGAGTTGGCCGCCTGCATGGGCATTCAGTCCTACAAACGCGCCGGCGAGATTGCGGCCTACTACGTCGAGCAAGGTTTCACGACCCTCAAAACCAAAGCCGGCAGCGACCTGCGGGAAGATCTGGAGATGGTGCGCGGCGTCCGCGACGCCGTGGGCAACCAACTGAAGCTGCGCATCGATCCCAATCGGGCTTACAGCACGCGGCAAGGCGCCGAACTGGCCCAGCTGTTGGAGCCTTACGATCTCGAATATCTGGAACAACCCATCCCGGCCGAGCCCCTCGACGAGGCGCGGTGGCTGCGCGAGCAAACCCGCACCCCGATCGCGCTCAACGAGAGCGTGACCGACCCCGCCAGTGTTCTGGCCATCTTGCAAGCCCGGGCGGCCGCGTTCATCCTGCCCGACACGCATATCGCCGGCGGCATCCTGCCGTGTGTCATCATTGGCCGGATTTGCGAGGCGGCGGGAATTCCTTGCATCATGCACTGCGGTCATGACCTGGGGCCCAAGACCGCGGCCATGTTGCATGTCGCGGGCGCCATTGCCGGCTATTCGCTGGCCAACGACTCGACCTACTACGGACTCGAAGACGACATCATTACCGAGCGACTGACCATCGAGCGCGGCACGATGGCCGTCCCCACGCGGCCAGGGCTGGGCGTGGAAGGGGACCCCGAGCGGATCCAACGCTACCGGATCGATTGCTAATCGCTCGCCCCACACCCCTAAGCGAGGGCCGCCGCGCCGAGGACACCATGACCAACACCGCCAAGCCAACCAACCTGCGCTGGGCGGTGTTTGTCTTGGCGAGCAGCACCTCTTGGCTGCTCTATCTGCATCGCTATGCGTTTGCCCTCATGAAGCCCAAGCTGGTCGAGGAGTGGCATCTCGATGAGCAGCAGCTCGGACTGCTCGACAGCGCCTTCTTTATCACCTACTCGATCTTTCAACTGCCGCTGGGGCTGGCCGCCGACGTGTGCGGCGTGCGCAGGGTGCTCGCCGCCATGATCGTGGTTTGGACCCTCGGGCTCGCCATGCATGCCTGGGCCGCGTCGATCGGACAGCTTGCATTTGGCCGCGCGATCATGGGCCTCGGCCAGTCGGCTGCCTATGCCGCGCTCACCCGCATCTCACGACAATGGTTTCCGCCCGCGATTCGCACGACGCTGCAAGGCATCGTCAATGTGCTTAGCGGCCGCGTCGGCGGACTGTCGGCCAACGTGCTCTTTTCCACGCTGCTCATCGGCGCGCTGGGGTTCGACTGGCGCAGCGCCACCTATGTGTTCGTGTTGTTCGGCGCGTTGCAGGCCCTGCTGTTCTGGTGCGTGTTTCGCGACGCGCCTGAACTCCACCCTCGGGTCAATGCCGCCGAGTTGGCACTGATCACCGGCCCTGCCGTGCCGGGGTCACCCCAGGGCAAGCCGCTGTCCATCCGCGCGCTGCTTCGCGGCCTCGATCGACGCGGACTGCTGAATCTGCTGGCCCTCGTGACACAAACCGTGCTCAGCACGATTGCCGACAGCCTCTACTCCAACTGGCTCCCGTTGTTCCTGTGGAGCGTGCATGGCCTCAACGACCAATCGCTGGGGCTGTTCGCGGCGCTGCCGCTGTTCGGTGGCGCGATCGCCGGCGTGCTCGGCGGCATGCTCAACGACCTTTGCCTACGCTGGACCGGCAATCGACGCTGGTCGCGCAGCGGCGTGGCCCTGGTGGGTAAAGGTCTGGCGGCAATCATTCTGGGCATCGCGCTGCTGTGGTATCAATCTCCCTATGTGTTCTGCGGACTGCTGTTCTTCGTCAAACTCTTCGGCGATTGGAGCCTGACCTCAATGACCGGCGTGGTCACCGACATTGGCGGACAAGCCACGGCGTCTGTCTATGCATTCAACAACTCGCTCGCGGCGGTGGCTTCCATCGTCGCGCCCATTGCCATCGGCAGCCTGGTGTTTCACGGTGGCTGGCCGACGGTCTTCATCGCCGTGGCGGTGATCTACGGACTCTGCGCCTTGTCGTGGCTCGTGATCGACTGCACGCGGCCCTTGAGTCGAGATGGTGATTGATCCTCAGATAATGAACTTAATAGGCCGAGCAACGCGAGGCCGGTATTTACGGACTCCCGCTGGTCGTCCTGTAAGCTTAATTACCTGAACCTCAATAACCTCATCTGCCGCAACGCCCGTGGCATGTCGCTCGCAATCGTTTACAATCGAGCGAGTCTTCACCCGTCGATTGGGTCCCGCGGTAACCACCATGCGACGCCTCCCCATGCTACTGCTCCTCATGCTCGTTGCCGCGCCACTGCTCGCCGACGAGCCCACTCCCACCGAGCGGCTAGCCCAGCTCAAGCAGCTTGGCGCTCGGATCACGTTTAACGATCAGCGCCAAGTCATCGGGGTGAATCTGGGCGAACGGAAAGTCGTCGATGCCGATCTGGCGCTGCTGCGCGGGCTGGAACACCTGCAAGAACTCGACCTGACCCGAACCCGAGTCACCGGCACCGGCCTCGCGCACCTCCAGGGGCTAACGTCACTACGGACGTTGTTTCTCACCGACACGAAGGTCGACGATGCCGCGATCAGTCACCTGCAAGGCTTGAAACGTCTCAGCCTGATCGGGCTATCGGGAACCAAGATCAGCGACGCGGCGCTGGGCCACCTTACGGGACTGACCGAACTCAAACGGCTCTTCTGCCTGGGCACGACCGTCTCCGATACAGGAGCCGCTAAACTGCGGCGCGAGTTACCCCAGTGCGAGATTATTCATTGATCCACCCAACCTTGTGCCACGGGTCGGCAGCATCGAGCCGAGAGTAAAACCGATGGGGGGCGGTTCCCTTCGCATTTCGGTTTTGGGATCGGCTGTTGGCGTAGAAAACTTGCGCGGCAGGCTATGACCAGCGGACCCGCGCCAAGGTCACGTCCCCTCGAAAAGTGACGGCCGAGTAGTCGCCGACGGTCAACCACGATTCGTTGTCCGTCGCGCGGTTGACATGGAAGTTGCCCAAGTGCGGCACGTGCTTCCCAGCATTCACGCCATCGCCGACCAGCGGCACCACGACCCGCTCGGTGCTACGCACCAGGCGCAGCGTCTCCAGATCGACCCGGGCCGTGAACAGCGGCGCTCGCCAGCGCATGACCTGCTCGTTCGTGGCGTCGCGACGGGTATAAACCAAATACAGCACCTCGTTGTGTACCATCCAACGCTGCTGCGTGCTCGACATGCCGATCGGCTGCTCGTCGTCGTCAAACTTCCACTCGACCGGGTTCGACCACCGCAGCGGGTCGGTGGCGGTGCTCACGTAGCCGCGGCCATTTTCGGCCCGAATCGTGAGGTAAAACTTGCCCCCGCATGTGGCCAGCGACGGCTCCAACAAACCGCGACCAACGTGGTTCTTGAGTTCGTTGCTGGTCTCGCGCACGGTCAGCGTGTCGCCGTCAAATGCGCAGCGCACGACCACCACGCTCCGCGCGGCCGAGGTGGCGCCGACCGACAACGGCGTCAAGACGTCGCCATCGGGCAGATGGATCCGCTGGGCGCAATTGCACGTGTAGATATATGCCCCGCGGGGATTGTCCCAGATGAGCCTGCGCAGCGACGACCATGAGCCATCCCTGCGACGCACGATATACATCGCATGCCGGGGCGGCTGAGCGGCCGAGAACTTGGGCCCTCGATAGAAGACGTCGTGCCCCATCGCCAACACTGTCCCGGTCCGCTCGTGGAACTCGGGCACCATGTCGCAAACGGCCGCTTCGGTACCTTGGCCATCGTTGAGCGGCGTACGACCCAGTCCGGGCACTGGCGTGGGAGTCGACCACGTTTGTCCGAGATCGTGCGACAATGTCTCGTGAACTGGCCCAAAGTAATCGCTGCCGCTGATCTCGGCCATGAGCATCAAGGCCGTGGCCTGAGCGTCGCCACCGTTGCGTTGGTCGCCCGGGATCATGCCGCAACGGGTGCTGAACCAGGTTTTGCCCAGTGGCTTGCCGTTGCTGCCCAGGCTGCCGCGAAAAATCGTCTGCCGCGTGACACCCGCGATGCGATCATCCAGCGCGGCGGCAGCCAGCGGCGTCGACCGTGCCCCCGCGAGCAAGCAGCCTGCCGCGGCACCGGCCGTCGTGCGTATAAACTGACGTCGCGGAAGGCCCGCGTGTGGTTCGTTGTGCATGCGATATTCCCTAACGCTGGGGAGGATGTCAGAGGGGTTCGCCCCCCGAATGGCAGACGACCTGCGAATCGTCGCGGACCCAAGGTCTGGACTTGGCGGAATCACTCGGAACCGGTCACCGTCGCCCGATTGGCCGCGTCCTTTCTCGCCTGACGCTTCAGGCGCTTGTCGTCCGCCTTGCGTTTCTGATCTTGCTCTCGAATCTTCTTGGCCATCGTGTTTTGTTGCTTTGCGATAACTAGCTCCCTTGCATGAATTGCGGTGGAATGATGAACAAACGTGTGTCACGAACGGGTGAGTTTAGAGTCCTACTGCCGACAGGCCACCGCGCAATCGCGCGAGAGCGTGTGGCTTTTCGCGGTCTGGGCCTTGTGAGCCGATCCGAAAAACCGACGGGGACGGCCTCCCTCGCATTTCGGGTTTAGGATCGGCGCTAGGGGGACCGTGTCGTGGCTGACTGAATCGGGACATCGCAGAAGGTTAACGCGGCGATGCCATTGATTCCGTACAGCAAGTTGTCGGGGCTCCACGCCGCGCTGTCAAGGTAGGTGACCTTCGCGGCCTTCGAGGGACCGTTGAGTTTCAAGGTGATGCGATTGCCGTTGGCAGCGCCAGACTTCACGAGCTTCGCTTCGCCGTCGAGGTAGAATTGGCTGACGAGCGGGTCCGACCAAGCGACGGCCTGATCGAATTCGAGCACCAATTCGTCGCGATCCGCGTTGGCATAAAACGCGCGCTGCAGGTTGGCCGGGCTGAGCATGCTCGGCAGATCGTGCTGATAAACTTGCTGCTGAACAAGAGGCGCAATCAACCGCGCGAACTCAGCGTAACCGGCTGCTGGAAAGTGACAGCCTCCCGGCGGCTTGACGCCCAGCGTCGACATCACGCTGAGATTGGAGAACAACCTCGGCAGCGTGCGCTGCACTTCCCGCAGTCGATTGTCCGAGCCGTTGATCCCCATTGCGCAGGACCGGGGCCAAATCTGAAAGGCGTAGTACCGCTGCACGTTGGGATAATCCTGCTTCCAACTCGCGGCCAGATCGACAAAAAACGCGCGGTAGGTCTCGTAGCCGAAACCGCCAGTGGGGCCATCGGCGCCCTGGTCGTTCTCGCCCTGATGCCAGAGCACGGCCCGCACGCCGTGCGTGAGCCGCGCTTGCTGCACACGCCACAGCAACCGTCCGTAGATCGTGCTCACGTCGGTCGGGTCCGACTCGTTGCGCTGATGCTGGTCGATGCGCGTGCCGCCGACCGCGCCGTTGATGATGCAGACCGGAATCTTTTCGCTCTCGACCAGTCGGCGACCGAGTTCCAGGCCCCAATAGCCAATTTGAGCTTTGCCGCCGGGGCTGCGCGCCTCGGCATTGGCCCATAACTTGAGTCGCGCCTCTTGCGGATTGCCAGACGTTGCGCCATACGTGCGGACCCACTCGCTCGGCGTCAGCGTGTTCTCTTTGCCAAAGTCGGTGGCCACGGCATTCGACTGCCCGTTGATCACATACACGTCGCCGCAAACGAGGTTCGACGCCGTGTGCCGCACGGTCTCGCGGCCCCCCGTTTTGGAACCGAACTCGGTGCGATACTTCACGAGCGCCACCGGCAGCTTCACGGCGAGCGAATAACCTTGTGCGGCCGTCAGCGTGCCGGTCTGCGTGGCCATGAGTTTGTCGTCGGCATAGACCCGCACGAACACCGAGTCCGCCGATTCAGCGAGCGTGCCGGCGTAAACAAGCGTGCCGGTACCGCTGTCGCCGTCGCGCGCAATGAACTGATCGTCCTCGGGTTGTTCTTGCGCTGCGACGGGGCGGGGCGTCCAGTCGGCGGCGCTGGGAGACGGCTCCTGCACGGCAATCGTGATCGATTGCACCGTGGGCGCTCCGCCGTTGTCAATCGAAGCCGTGACACGCAGCGTGCCGCTCCCTTGAGCACGCTTCAGGATCAGCTTGCCGGCCACGACTTGCTTGATGACCGCGATGTCATCGACGCTCCAGGTGTGGTTCAATTGTCCCACGCCTTTGGCCTGCAGGGCCGTCAGATTGGCGAGTTTCGGCACAATCTCGATCGTTGCTCGACCATCCCAGGCGGCTGGCGCGGCGAGCGTAAAGACCGGTTCCGGCAGTTCGTCGCTGATCGTGATCGCGATGTCTTGCGACTTCACCTCATCGGCATAGATCGCCTTGAAGGTCAGTGTTTGAGAGACGGTCTTATCCACGCGACCGGCCTCGGCGGTGTACGTGAACCGATCGGTCGCCACGATCGATTCCTGTCCATCACGCCGCAGTATCCAATACACCTTCTGAGCGCCTGGGGCCTTGGCCGTAACGGTCGTGCTTTGTCCCTCTTTCAGTGCAAGCTGGGCAGGTAAAACCGAGAATGCGTCGCCGCTCTGCACGACAGGGCCGACGAGCGTTTGATTCGGCTTTTGGTTTTCGTACTGCAACTTGATCCAGTCGGCCGAGCGGACCACCTGCGAGACGCGAACTTCGTCCAAATCTCCCACAAAGTCGTAGTTGTTGTACCAGCCGCCGAGCCACAGTCGCGCCGGGCTCTTGATGTTCAACGGTGGGCCTTGTTTCAAATTCGTGCCATCCAACGCGCCGTTGATGTACAGCTTCGACTCGCCCTGTTGATAGGTGTGGACGACGTGGGTCCATTCGCCTCGGGGAACCTGCCGACTCCCACTCACGTTCCCTTGCGAGAAATAACAGTCCATCCGCACATGCGGCGGGCTGCGGTACTGCATGACGACTTTGCCTTGAGCCTGCTCGTTGCCCCAGGCGATCGGGGTCGAGTTTGGTCGTTCAGGTCGAAACCAAGCTTCGGTACTGTGCGGGCTTGCGCCACTCGGATAGTTGGCAATCTTGTCGCCGCCGAAGACCCCCTGGCCGCCGCTCAGATGTCGCGCCGCGCCGATGACCCCCGTCGTCGGCACGGTGCCCTTATCGACGCTCGTGAGCGTGCCCACTTCGTCCTGCACCCGGTCATGCATGTGCCAAACGCTCAGAAAACCATTCGTCGCGTTAAATACCGCCTGGCCGTTGGATTCGTTCGTGGCTTGTGGGTTGCCCCAATGCAGTTTGATTTCCTGGCGTGAGTTGCCCGTGATCTTGGGGACGCGCACCCAAAGGGTCGCCAGTCCTTGGGCCGCATCCCACGCTTCGATCTGGTATGCGAGCGGTTCACCGCTGCTCGACGTGAACCGCACATCGGCTCCATCGGGTCGAGTCTGACTAAAATCGAAATAGTCGCGGTGCAATCGCACCAGCACCGGAAAATCTTCCACCGCCGCCTCGGCACTCAGGTTCGCCCCCTCGCTCGTGGTCAGCAACCAGAGCGAGCCCGAGTATTTGCCCAGCTTCTGGCTCACGTTAGCCTGCGCGGGACGCTCCTCCGCGCACGACCAGAGCTTTTTGAGAACGTCGATCATCGCCGGATCATGCTTCGCCAGTTGCTCGCGATTGAATGGGAAGAAATCGTTCGTCGAGAAGAACGCCTCGCTGCACTCGGCAAAGTACTCCATCGGATTCGTGATGGCGTAGGCTCGAACCTGAGCCGATCGACCGTCGCCAAAACGTTGCTCGACCTTGTCGTACAATCCCTTGGCCTTGGCGCTCTCGTATGCGGCTTTGACGTCTGGATTACCAAACCCTCGGGCGAGCACACGATCGTGAAAGGCATGCGCCAGCTCGTGCAGCGCAAAGTTGGGCATGCGTTTGGTCTCGCGCTCGAAAATGCGAATGTTCGTGAATTCGATCGCCTTCTCCATGATCGGGTCGCGCTTGTTCTCGCGCAGCCACCCGGCTCCGGGGTGATACTCGGCGCGCGGACGCACGTTGGGGTACTCGGGCGAAAACCACAGCGGCACCTTCTTTAACTCGACGACGGCTACTGCCGGCACGACGCGCACAATCTCTTGCAACTGGACCCCCAGCAGTTCGAGTGCCCGATCGGTCGCGGCCCGGTCCTGCTCGAAGAGTCGTTCGCTAATCAGCACGGTCCAGCCTTCGATCTGCTTCGTCTGATGAGTAACGGCTTTCGTCGGTTCCGCCGCGACCACCCAATTCACCGTGGCAAGAGCAGCCACGCATGCAACCATCGACCAAAGTTTCATGGGATACCGTTCCAGATAAGTGAGTTGCTTCAGGCATGAACCCGTGAGCATGGTAGTTGCTCACGGACCACTCTGTCCAGAAACTTGCCTGGATGCGACCGATCGTGTGAAACGTGCCGCTCGGCTATGGCGGATGAGTTGTCTCGCCGGGCGGGCTCAATTACAGTAGTTCCAGTCGTTTGTCGCCGAGACGAACCATCTCGTGCCCGCCTACGTTGCTTTATCCTGCCTTGCCGAGGCCCATCGCCGTGACTCGAATTGCTTGTGCTCTGTTGGCTCTGTTGATTGGCGCGCTCGAGACCCTATCGGCGGCCGAGTCGCATCCGCGCGTCGCGCCGTTCGAGCGGTTTTACGCCTCGGGCGAGGTCGACTTGGCGCGCGGCGGCGAGTTGCTGCTGGGTGAGCTGAACTGCACCAGTTGCCACAAGCTGGGTAACGAACTCAAAGACGTCATTAGCCCCAAACAGGCTCCGCGTCTCACGGGGCTCAGCAGCCGCGTCAAGGTCGACCACCTCCGCGCCTTTCTGGCCCATCCGCACACGGTGAAGCCCGGCACCACCATGCCCGCCGTGTTCGCAGAGTTGGGCGAGCCCCAGCGCGCGGCCCGAGTCGAAGCGCTCGTGCACTACCTGATGAGTGACGCGACCGGCACGCTGATCGACACGGTCGTCAGCCCCAAAGCCGTGCAGCAAGGCGCTAAACTGTTTCACGAAGTGGGTTGCGGCGCGTGTCACGGCTTGGTGACGAACGCCAAGTGGAAGCCGCTCGCCACCGACGTGCCGCTCGGCGATGTTGCCGCAAAATACACGGTCAACACGCTCGCCGCCTTTCTCAAGGACCCGCTCGCGCATCGACCATCGGCGCGGATGCCCAACTTTCAACTCAAGGACGAAGAGTCCCGGGCAATTGCCTCGTGGTTCATGCGTAACGTGCAGGGGGTGGCCAACGTGCAGTACGCGGTCTACGAGGGAAACTTCAACAAGCTGCCCGCGTTCAACGAGCTCAAACCCAAAACCGTGGGCCAGGCCGTGGGACTCGACTTGAGTGTCGTCACGCGCCCCAACAATGTCGCCGTTCGCTTTGAAGGCTATTTGCACATTGCCAAGTCGGGCATGTACACGTTCCAGTTGGGCAGCGATGACGGCAGCCGACTGACGATCGACAAAGCCGTGGTGGTCGATCACGATGGCGTCCACGCGCCGAGCAAAAAGGAGGGGCGCACCCGACTGCTCCCCGGTGCTCATCACGTTGTGGTCGAGTGGTTTAACGGCGGCGCGGGAGCCGAACTGAGCGTCGAGATGGAAGGGACCGACTTCCCCCGCCAGTCGATCGAGGCGCTGCTCACGCTGAGCGAGAAACCCGCCACGGTCGACGACAGCAAGCGGTTCGTGCTCGACCCCGCCAAGGTCAGCCAGGGACGCGAACTCTTCGCCTCGGCCGGCTGCGCCTCGTGCCACGAACGTAAAGAGGACGCCAAGACGGTTGCCGCCACGCTCAAGGCCAAGGCGTTCAAAGAGCTGGGCCAAGGAGGCTGCCTCGCCCTCGACGTCCCCGCGTCACTGCCGCGCTACAACCTCAACGATCGCCAACGACAAGCCCTGACTCTGGCCGTGCAGCAGCGGGCGTTGCAAGTCGCGCTGAAGGACGTGAAGCCCGTTGCGCCCCAAGAGCTTGTGCAGCGCACGCTCGTCACGTTCAACTGTCTGGCCTGCCATGAGCGCGACAAGCTTGGTGGCCCCGAGACCACCCGCGACGAGGTGTTCCTCACCACCACGAAGGAATTCGGCGACGAGGGACGGTTGCCGCCGCGGCTCGATGGCGTCGGAGGCAAGCTGAACGCGAGCTACCTGAACGACATCCTCAACAACGGCAGCGACGACCGCCCGTACCTGCTCGCCAAGATGCCCCGCTACGGCAACTCGAACGTGGGTCATCTGACGCCGATTCTCGAAAAGCTCGACGCGCTCGAGCCGCTCAAGCTCCCCGAGTTCTCCGAGCCCGAGTACCGCGTGAAGGGTGAGGGGCGGCTGCTCACCGGCAGCAAAGGGTTCTCGTGCATCAAGTGCCATAACTTCAATAAGCAACAAGCCGAGGGGATTCCGGGCATTGACCTGACGTTGTTCACCAAGCGGTTGCGGCAAGAGTGGTTCCACAAGTACTCACGCGATCCGCAGTCGTTTCGTCCTGGCACGCGCATGCCCAGCGCGTGGCCCAAGACCGGCTTGAGCCTGTTGCCCAAGGTGCTCGAAGGGGACTGCGATCAGCAAGTGGCCGCCGTCTGGGCGTATCTCAAGGATGGCACAAAAGCCGCCACGCCCTCGGGCGTGGGGGGACAGCCGATCGAATTGCTCGCCTATGACGAGGCGATCATTTATCGCAACTTCATCGACGGTGCCGGTCCCCGGGCGATCGGCGTCGGTCATCCGGAGAAGGCCAATCTGGCCTGGGACGCGAACCACTTGCAGCTTGCGCTGATTTGGCACGGCGCGTTTATCGATGCCGCGAAGCATTGGAGCGGTCGCGGACAAGGCTACCAGATTCCGCTCGGCGATCATGTCGTGCGATTCACCCCCGGCGTACCCTTTGCCCGACTCGACAGCGCCACCACCGTCTGGCCCAAGGGGACCGCCAAGGAACAGAACTATCAGTTCCTCGGCTATCGACTGGGCGAAAAGCAACGGCCAACGTTCATGTACTCACTCGGAGAGATTCGCGCCGAGGATTATATTGTCCCGGCGAGCAGCGAGCGCAACCCGGGCATCCTCCGCACGCTCGCCCTATCGGCTGACAAGCCGGCCGAGGGCTGGTACTTCCGCGCGGCCGCGGGCAAGCAGGTCGAAGCCCTCGACGGGGGCTGGTATCGGCTCGATGGCATCTGTCGCATTCGTGTCGAGAGCGACGGCGTGAAACCGGTGCTGCGACCGAGTGGAGACGTGACCGAGTTGCTCGTGCCGGTCGTGTTCCGCGACGGCAAGGCTCGCATCGTCCAGGAATTTCAGTGGTAGTGGTTACGATTATTGTCCTCTCGCGCTCCGATCACCTGAGAAGCTCATGATGATGACTCGACTTGTTGTGGCCCTACTGGCTCTCTTCCCCCTTGTCGGCTCGCTGCGGGCCGATGACCCCACCGAGGTCGACTACTACCGGATCATCTCGCTGCCGATTCCGCAGGAGATCGTGCTCGAGGCGGGCGGGATCGAGATCCTCCGCGACAACCAGCTTGCCGTGTCGACGCGCCGCGGCGACATTTATCTCATCGACGGCGCGTTCAACGAGCCGAGCGACAAGGTGACGTACAAGAAATGGGCCTCGGGCCTGCACGAGGTGCTCGGCCTGGCGTATCGCGACGGCTGGCTGTATGCCACGCAGCGGGGCGAGGTGACGCGCATCAAGGACGCCGACAACGATGGCCGAGCCGATCTCTTCGAGACCGTCGCCGACGGCTGGGAGATCAACGGCGACTACCATGAGTACGCGTTCGGCAGCGAGTTCGACCGCGACGGAAATCTCTGGATCGTGCTGTGCCTGACCGGCTCGTTTAACAGCGAAGTGAAATTTCGCGGCTGGTGCTTGCGGGTCTCGCCCGATGGCAAGGTCACGCCCACCACGAGCGGCATTCGTTCGCCTGGGGGCATCGGCATGAACGCCGACGGCGAGGTGTTTTACACCGACAACCAAGGTCCCTGGAACGGCTCCTGTAATCTGAAGCATCTGGTGCCTGGCAAGTTCGTGGGTCATCCTGGCGGCAACCGCTGGTACGACCTCGCTCCGAACATGGGCAAGCAGCCTGTCGAGCCACAGTCGGGAAGCCGTTGGTCGACCGAGGTGGGCAAGATCCCCGAGTTGGTTCCGCCCGCCGTCTGGTTTCCGTACCCCAAGATGGGCCAATCGGCCAGCGGCGTCGTGTGCGACACCTCGAGCGGCAAGTTTGGCCCGTTCAGCAAGCAACTGTTCGTCGGCGATCAATCGCACAGCACGGTGATGCGGGTCGCGTTGGAAAAGGTCAACGGCGTTTATCAAGGCGCGTGCTTCCCGTTCCGCAGCGCCTTCGGGAGCGGCAACCTGGCGATGAAATTTGCGGCCGACGGCTCGATGTTCGTCGGCGGCACGAATCGCGGCTGGGGCTCGCGCGGCACCAAGCCGTGGGCCCTTGAGCGGCTCGTCTGGACCGGCAAGGTCCCCTTCGAGGTGCACACGCTCTCGGCCAAGAACGATGGCTTCGAACTCACGTTGACCGAACCGGTCGATGCGAAGAGCGCCGCCGATCTGAGCGGGTATAAGTTGCAAACCTATACGTATATTTACCAGGCGCAGTACGGCAGCCCCGAGGTCGACCATACGACGCCGACCGTCAAGCGCGCGACGGTCTCGCCCGACGGCAAGCAGGTGCGGCTGGTCATCGATGGTCTCCAGATCGGTCACGTGCACGAATTCAGCTTCGATGGCCTGCGCAGCGCCAGTGGCGTGCCGCTACTGCACAAGCAGGCGTACTACACGCTCAATAACCTGCCCAAGTAGCGCGCCGTGGCAGCATCGACCTGTTGACCAAGACCTCGGCCGGCGAATACGGTCTCCATCCAGGACGATTCATGCTGTGTCCGAACTCATCGCCTACCACGAAGCCGGTCATGCCTTAATGGCCTATCTGCTGGGGGCTAAGGTGCAACGGGTGACGATCGAGCCCGATCACGACGATGGGCCGGATCGACAAGGCGATACGCGGGTGCTTTGGCGACGTGCTGCGGATGGCGAGCAAGCGCTGGCCAGGAAAATGGTGCAAGTCTGTCTGGCGGGGCCCGTGGCCGAGATGATTTACTCAAACGAGCCTTACCATCCGGGCTTGGTCGCCGCATGGGCTGCCGATTGGCGCGAAGCGTGGGATACGGCTGGTCTCTTGCACGCCGATGAACGCAAACGACTCACGTATCTCGAAGAGGTCTCGATCCAACTCTACCATCGACTCCAGGCGAATGATCTTTGGGCGGCGCTGGCCTCGCTGGCCGACCATTTGCTGGCGCACGAGACATTGGAGGGCAAGCAATTCGATGAGATCGTGGCGATGTGGTTGGGTTGAGTGAGCCGTTCACATGGATCCGCGTCCGAGTCCATGATCGGGCCATCAGGTGGACCATTCAAAAATGGCCAGCAGACCCGACTCAGGTGCCGATCTTTTGCCGATGGCTTGGGCTACGGCCACCCGGGTGCCTTGTGGATGAATATCCAGGGCGAAGCTGGGTCCCGAGGTGGCCAGATTCGCCAAGGATTTACCCGTGCTGGGATCCCAACAGCGAATTTCACCTTTGGCAAGATCGCCGCCGGCGGTCATGAGAAAGCCTTGTGGATGGAACTGGGCGGAGTAATAGAACCCGCCCTTTAACTCCAGGGCGAGCTTATGCTGCAGCTTGCCGCTGTTGGCTTCGTAGATCATGGCGCACGCTTGGCCGTCGTATCCGTTGCGGCCACAGGCAACCAACTGATTGCCGTCCGACGAGACCGCTAAAGCGCGGATGCCGCCCCACTCGATATCCTCGACTCGACGATAGCCGGACAGTTCAGCCACGTCGATCGACCGTTGCTCTTGCCCCGACGCGAGGTGCCAAACCTTGACGCGTGGTTTTTGTGGTTGACGATCCGCGGTGACGATCCGCTCTCCGTCAGGATGCAAAGCGACGCCATAAACCGGGAACTCGATCCGTGGCAACTCGCGCAGTTGCTTGCCGTCGACAGTCTGCCAGATTCGCACGCGACCATCGCGGTCGCCGGTTGCGAATGTCTTGCCATCGGCACTGGCGGAGAGACCGTAGATGGAGCAGGGATGCGCCTCGATGGTCCAGCGTGGCTGGGGGATTTTGTCGTGAACGTCCCAGGCGATCACTCGCCCCGCATAATCGCCCGTGAGCACCCCATCGCCGATGCGTGTCATGACACCCACCCAACTATCGTGACCGACCAGCGGATGCATTTGGCTCGAAGCCAAATCGATTGCGAGCAGCTTACGGTCTCGCCCCCCCGCGATCAGAAATCGCCCCTGAGCGTCGAACGCACAACTGAGGAGTGGTGTCTCATGCTTGAATTCGCTGACGAGCTTCAACTGGGTAGGATCAATATTCATGCGAAGGATCGACCATGAGCATCAGGCGAGTATGGCAGCGATGGGTTTTGCGGCTGGATCAGCCACCGGATTCGTTTGGCCATCGATCTCGTATTTGCCGTGCGAGTCGATGCCCAAGGCGGTGAGATAGGTGTGAAAGAGATCACCGAGCTTGGTGGAGTTGTCTTTGACTTCCGTGCCGGTTTCGTTCGTGGAGCCGTAGACGATGCCTGGCTTCACGCCGCAACCGGCCATCGCCACGCTCCAGGCCCGCCCCCAGTGATCGCGTCCGCCGAGGTTATTGATTTGCGGCGTGCGGCCCATTTCGCCGCTGATGACGACGAGCGTGTGCTCGAGCATGTCACGCTGTTCGAGATCGTCGAGCAGCGTGACCAAGGTCCGATCGAACTCGGCGCAGCGCACTTGATGCCAATAGAAATTATCTTGGTGCGCGTCCCAGTCGAAATGCGTGACGCGCACGCAGGTAATGCCCGACTGCAACAATCGCCGGGCCAGCAAGCAGTTCTGGCCGAAGTCGTGTTTGCCGTAGCGATCGTGGTCGGCGGTGGATTCTTTTTGCAGATCGAAAATCTCTCGACGCTGCATGAGCACCTGGGCCTGATCGAAGGTCGTGCCATAGGCCAGGATTGGTTGGCCTGCGCGACCTTGGCTGAAACGCTCGTTCGTCGCCCGACGCACGTGTTCCACTCGTTCGGCAAGCGTCGCGTTGACGCTTGTCGGTTGCACAAGATTATCGGGCGGACGATGGTTGAGGATCCGCACACCTTCGTACTTGGCACCCAAAAATCCGGCGTCACCCACGTCGGTGTAGGCTTTGGGGCCATCGCGTCGAATGGCAACATAGCCTGGCAGCATGTCCCCCGGTCGTTCGAGCAGCTTGGCGACCGCCGAACCGAGCACCGGATAGCCGGGGACAATCCGCCCCGACTGCATGGCGTAGTGCCCTTGAAAGTGGTCCGGGATGTTCGAGTTCACGCTGCGCACCACGGTCAGCCGGTGCATGATCTGGGCCGAGTGTGGAAGCAGTTCGCCAATCTGGACGCCAGGCAAGGACGTGGAAATGGCGCGAAACGGACCGCCGGTCTTCGCCCCCGGCTTGGGGTCCCAGGTTTCCAACTGACTGGCGCCACCCGACAGGAACAACAGCAACAATTGCTTGCGCGGCGTCTGCGTCGACGCAGCCCGAAGCGGATAGGCCAGGCTGCCGTAGCCCAAGGCTCCGGCTGTGCCGGCGAGCATGGCACGACGCGAGACAGCATGGTTCAAGTTGCGATCAGCCATCGGGCACTTCCTGGTTTAGTGATTCAAGCGAAACTCGGCTGACAATAGCAATCCCCACAGCAACGCCTGCGTTGCTTCGCGCCGCTCGCCTTTCGTGTTGGCTGCGGCGAGCAGTTGCCGAACATCGTTTGTTTCGTCGGCGGTCGGCCGACGTGTGAGCACGCTCAGATACAGTTCTTCCGACAACGCATCGACAGCGGACATCGCGAGAAGGCGAGCCAAGGTCGTGCCGGGTTCGTCTTGCAGAAGTGGCATCAGCGATGGGCTGTTGCGCAGATACAGGGCCTGCTCGACAATCGGTTGAAAGCCTGCCTCCGGTTGACCGGGTAAACCGGCGAACGCGGCGATCAGCGTCGCCGTTTGTCGCTCGAGCGCATCGTTGCGGGTGTGCTTCACTTTCCAAGCGGGTTCGACGAGGGGCGGCGGCCCTTCGGCCGCCGCCTTCGGCTTGGCCGCGGCCGCAAACTTTGCGTCATGCTGCTCGATTCGACCGGTAGCCTGAAGCAACGACCAGCGAAACTGCTCGGCCGTCAGCCCACGCAAGGGCGCCACGGCAAATGAATCGTCGGGCAGATGCGGGACGCCGGCAGGCAACATGCTCGAACGCTGGTAGGCGTCGGTCAATACGAGTTCGCGAACAAAGCCGCGAATGTCATACGCGTGTTCGATCATCCAGCGCTCAAGTTGAGCAAGCAACTCCGGATGCGACGGTGGATTGGCGGCATGGTGAAGATCGAGCGGATGCACGATGCCGCGCCCCAACAGCATCGCCCACAGACGATTGGCGATATTCCGCGCGAAGCCTTGCGTTTCATGTCGTGGTAATTGCTCAGACATTTTCAAGCGGCGACTGTAGGCCGGGATACCCCGGTCTTTTGGGCTCGGCTTGACGACGTACTCCTTGCCCTTTTCAAGCAAGGGATCGGCCAGCATCTCGCCGCCGGGAAGACGCGGAAACGTCTCGCCGCTCTTGGCCGTGAAGACCGAGGTGAAAGTGGTTTTACCTTCCGCCGTCTCAGCAACTTGAGCGCCACGCGGCATGGTCGGATGCACCTTCATGCGCTGCATGAACGCATAGATGCCGTAGTAATCCGCCTGACGATAGTCGTCGAAGCGGGGGTCGTCATGACATTGGGCGCACTGCAGATCGACCCCGAGGAACAACCGCCCGACGTCGCGTGTCAGCGCGTGGGGGGCAACGTCGCGCACAAGATAAAACTTAACCGCGCTGGAATGCTTGGCATCGGAACCGTCGCTGCCCAGGATTTCCTGGACGAGCTTGTCCCACGACTTGTTCTCGACAAACGACTCGGCCAGATACGCGCGCCAATTCGACGACGCGACATCGTAACTCGTGATGGTCGCAATACGCCGCTCAATGAGCATCGCATCGAACACGCGGGCCATGTGCAACGCATAATCGGGGCTCGTCAGCAGAGAGTCGATCAGCCGGGGGCGCTTGTCGGCGCCAGGGTCGTCGAGGAACGCGCGCGCCTGGCCCGACGTCGGAATGACGCCGGTCAAATCGAGGTAAATGCGACGCACAAACTCAGCGTCGCCGCTGAGCTTGGCCGGCGTCAGATTTCGCTCGCTCAGTCGTCGAGTGATCCAGTGATCGACCTGCCGATGGAGCGGTGGATCAACCGGCTCGGCATGCGCAGCGGGGACCACCCCCCATGCCATCAGGCACAGCAGGCAACGGATCAGCAGCACAATTTGGCGCGGTCGAGACATGCTTTCGAGCGGATCTTCATGCGGACTTCGCAGTTCATGAACCCGTACGACCATCAGAGGCCCGATGCCACAGGGCCTAGCGATGCTCGTCGAGGCTCATGCACTGCTCAGGGGTTACTAGGCGGGGGCAATCCATCGCGGGAGCCAGAGCCGAACGTTGAGAATGCTTAACGCATCGGCGGATTCTCATATAGGCATTCTAACTCAGCAATCATCTGGGAAGCAACGCGATCTGCTGAGTCGATCGGGTGGTTGCGGTCAGTTTGTGCTCAGCTCTGCTTGCAGGCGGCGAATCAGCCGGCTCGTTCGGTCGTCCGTGAGGTGCAACGGATGAATCACGAGGATGCCCTGATCGAGCATGCCGTGGCCAACGTACACCGGCGGCGAACCATGACGCAATCGGCGGCACACTTCGACTGCCGAGCGACCCAATCGAGCCGTGTCGACCACGATCTCAAGCCAAGGGGCCGTGGCTGCGTCGGCGGGCAAAATCAGTCTCGTACTCAGGGGCAGCCCCGTTAAGCTTGTGGCGATGTGCTCCAGGCGCCGCTGCATGTCGGCTCGCTCCTGGTCGTATGCGCCCGCAGCGAACAGTTTCAGCGCGGCGAGCAGCGCGATGATTTGTTCTTTCGAGACCTTGAGTGCCCGACCGATGCCGTGCCGCGGCATGCCCTTGAGAGCCAGCTTGTCGATGAGTTCGGGCGGAGGCTCCCAGAGCTCGAAATGATCGTCCATGTCGAGCATTTGCAAGGCCGCCGAGCTGACTAAATCGCGTCGGCCGCAAAGGATGCCGCTGGCCTGCGGGCCGCGAATTGCCTTGCCGCCGCTAAACGCCACCAAGTCAGCGCCGGCCACGAGGATGCTGCGCAGATGCTCGCGCGGGGGAAGCTCGCCCGCCGCGTCGACCAGCACCGGCAAGCCGTGTGCCCGCGCAACCGCGACGACATCCACGAGGGAGGGTCGCGCATCGATATCATGCACGTACAGAATTCCGGCGGTCTGGGGACCGATGGCCGCTTCGATCTCCCAGGCTTCGCAGCGGCGCACGCCCGACCCCGCCACGGGCTCATGGAAGCCAACTTCCACGAGCCGGGCCCCCGCGGCGCGGACGGCATGGTCATAGCCGTTGCGTTGCTCGCGCGGCACGATGAACTCGCAGGGGAATTCGCCGTGCGGCAATTGCTCCATGCGACGCAGATCGAAGCGTGCCAGGATTGCCGCTGTGCCGAGTGTCAAGGCCGCGGCGGCGCCAGCGGTGACGATGCCGGCCGCGGCTCCGGTCGTTTCGGCGATCACGCGCGAAGCGGCCCCCTGCAATTGATCGAGGGGCACGCTCTCGGCGGCCGCAGCGCAATAAGCATCGAGCACCGCCGACGGCATCGGCGCGCCGCCTAATCGCGTCACGCTCCCCGAGGCGTTGATGATCGGCTCCAGGCCCAACGCGCGATAAACATCCAAGACGGCATCTCCGAGAAACTCGCGGGGCGATTCAGCGGCGCGATGCGTCGCACATTCATGCGTAGCGTTGTTCGAACACGTTGACCGCGGTTTGCACGACCAGCAAGTGCTGGCGCACCCGTTCCTCAAACGGACATTGCATGCCCGTTTCGATCGTAAAGCCCGGTCCATGATGCTTGGCGGCAAAGTCGACCAGGTTCAAGCCTTCGCCCCGTTTTCCGCTGTCGAGCCAGAACACGCCCGGTTCAAGTCGATCGAAAAACGAGCCGGGAGAGTAGGCGTCCGGAGCGAGTTGCGAGCCGCCGGCCGCGACGGCCCGAACGGCTTCAGCCGCCATGCGGCGCTCCCATATCTCGTCGGCGTCGGTGCGTTGTTTGCGGGCCGACATCCAGAAAAACGCGCCGTGATCGTGCTCGTGCAGGTCGAACGTCAGACCGGGACGCACCTCGGCCATTAACTTGCGCACGCAACGCACCTCGGCCGGTGCCCAGGCCGTGTCGTGAAAACGATTCAGGTGCAGGATCTCGCCGTCGGGCGAGACGATCAGCGTGTAGGCTCGCTGGAGCGGAGCCGAGCCGGGCGTGTCGGTGCGTTGCGAGGCGTACCAGATGCGGCTGCCGCGCAACGGTTCGAGGAACGCCGCGCCCTTGTCGAACTTGTGCAGCAGTCCGCGATTGGCGTAACCGTACTCGCCGATCTGCACCAGCAGTGTGCCGTTGGCGTCGAAGAGAATTTCACCCTGTTGGCGGAGGAAGTCATCGAGCTTGTCGCTCGCCGCGAGTTCCGGCGGTCGGCCGAGCCCCAGGCTCAAAGCATGGCGGTATCCGCTCAGCCCGATCGGATCGCGTGCCGGTACCACCCAGACCACATGCTTGGTTTTGAGCTGTTCGATCACCTCGAAGGTGGCCAGCGCTCCGGCGTGTTCGGTGGAGTGCGCGCCGCCGCTGATGAAGATGGCCGGCAATTGATCTCCGCCACACTTCACGGCCACGATCGGCGATTGGTCGGGAGCGCACCCGAGCACCCGGAATTGACGTCCTCGTTTTTTCAACAGGGCCAATCCGTCGGCGTAGCTGTCCAAGGGTTGAAAAGGGGGCGGCGTCTGCGCGCTCGCGCCCGCAGGCAAGAGCATGCAGGCCGTTAGGGCACCACCCAGTTGCAGAGAGCCGCGACGAGTGAGTCCAATCGATTGCCACGGCGAAGGGGCAGGCATCGTCAGCACAGTCTTTCTGTTGGCGGACAGGGCGGTCGACGGACCGACACGCTGGGGTTGAACAGCACGCGCTACCACAGACCCACGGCTCGTAACGGGGCTTGTCGAGGAGCGGGGGTATTGATGCTCAGATAAACAGCTTAACAGGCCGAGGGACGGTCCCTGTCGGTTTTAGGTTCGACCCTAGGTCAACTCGGGAAGCGGTCGGTGGCTGCCATCGACCAAATACTGTGGACGGCCGGACAAGTCGCGCAGGTGGGGAACAGCCGGATCGATGCCCAGATGCCGATACAGCGAAGCGATCACTTCGCCGAAATGGACGGGTCGTTCGGTGACGGCGCCTCCCAAGCGATCGGTCGCGCCGATCGTCTGACCGCGTCGCCAACCACCACCGGCGAGCAGCGCGCAGCCAACCTGAGGCCAGTGATCGCGGCCGGCGTCTTTGTTAATCATCGGGGTGCGGCCAAATTCGCCCCAGGCCACCACGGCAACGTCCTTGTCGAGTCCACGTTCGTGAAGATCTTCAACCAAGGCCGACAGCCCTTGATCGAATGGCGGCAGATGTGTGTTTTTCAGGCCGTTGAACTCATCGCTGTGGAAGTCCCAACGACCGAAGTTCAGCGTGACCACGCGGCAACCGGCCTCGACCAACCGCCGCGCCGTGAGAAAGTGCTCCAGATTGCGCGGCGCCCCGTCGCCGTAATTACTGGGGTCTCCCTTGCCATAACGTTCGCGAACGCGCGGGTCTTCGCGGTTCAAATCGAGTGCTTCGACCAAGCGGCTGGAGGTGAGCAACCCCAAGGCCTGACGTTGAAACGCATCCATGCCGGTCATCAGACCCGAGCTGTCGATCTCGCGGCGAATTTGATCGAACGAGCTGAGCAGCGCACGACGATCGCCAAGCCGCGCGGGGGTGACGCCGTTGAGCACCATGTCGTCGCGCCCCTCGCCCGACGGACGAAACGCCGACATTGCGGAGCCCAAAAACCCGGGCAACCCCGGCGAGCCGTAGGGGGGATGTCCGGCTTTGGGCGAGAGACCGATAAACGGCGGCATGGCAGGATCGACCGCGCCAAGCAATTTCGAGGTCGCCGAGCCCACCGACGGCCAGCCCCCTTGGGGTTGGTTGACCGTCGATCGACCGGTGTAGCAAATGAATGAATCGTGCGCGCCATTGGGCGATCCGACCACCGATCGGATGGGAACCAACTTGTCCATGCACCGCGCGAGTTTCGGCAAGTGTTCGCAGATTTGGATGCCAGGCACCGCCGTGTCGATGGGCTTGAACTCGCCGCGAATTTCCGCCGGGGCATCCATCTTCAGATCGAATGTGTCTTGATGCGACGGCGCGCCGCACATGTAAATCATGATGACCGCTTTGTGCGACCTGCCCGTCACGCCGGCTTGCTCCTCGGCTCGCAACAACTGCGGCAAGCTCAGACCGCCGATACCCAGCGCCCCAAGCTGCAAAAAGTCGCGGCGAGCGAGTCCGTCGCACAGGGATTTATGTCGGCCATAAAATGTGAGCATGCGATTCGGCTCCGGGCAGTGGTAACGACGGTTTCAGTCGCGCTTGGCCTGTTGGGGAACGGCTCGCGACAGCACAAACACCGGCAGGGGGAGGATTACGACCGGTCGACAGGTGGGGACATACGCCAGACCATACAATTAAGTTATAGTTGATGCGTTCGTGCGTCAAGTATAAACCACGCCCGATGATGACGCGACTGCCACGCGACGTGCGTGATAGCACGCAGGCTGGGCGAGGGATGCCGACGCACATACAGCACGGACTTCGATAACGACGTTGCTTGAGGGAGGACACGGTATGGCATGGCTCGCACTCGAGGCGCGCGGGACGCTGGCACTCAGGCGCGGTTGGATCTGCGCGGTGGGGTTGTGTTGTGCGGTGCTGGCTGACTCTGACGTCTGGGCGCAGCTTGCCAAGCCAGCGGTCGCCGCGGCACTCAGCGAGCAGGACACACACAGCTTATCGACCGGCCTACACCGATTGCAGCAATCATTTGCCGCGCGATCGGTCGCGGAGCCCGCGCGGGCCGATGCCGAGATCTTTGCCAAGGGGTTGGAGTGGGCTTTGCGCTACGATCGCGCGTTCACCTCCGCCGATGTTCAGTTGCTTCGCAAAGCCCTCGAGCGCGGAGAGCAACGCCTCACCGCGCTGCAAGCGGGCGCGGCTCCGTGGACTCTGCGGCGAGGCAAGCTGGCGCTCGGCTATCGTTCGCACATCGACGGCTCGGTGCAGCCCTATGGACTGATCGTGCCCAAGGCCTATGACGCGACGAAGCCGATCCGCTTGGACGTGGTGTTGCACGGCAGCACACGCCCGGTCGGCATGAGTGAACTGCGGTTCCTCGCGCGGTTTGACGAGGGAGATGCTCCCGCCGTGAACCCGCCCGAGCAGGCTTATATCGAACTGCATCCCTTGGGGCGCGTCGAGAATTGCTACCGTTGGGCGGGCGAGTCCGACGTGTTCGAGGCGATCGACGACGTGTGCCGCCGTTACCGCATCGACCGCGATCGGATCGTGTTGCGCGGCATGTCGATGGGCGCGTCGGGCACCTGGCACCTGGGGCTCAAGCATCCGGATCAATTTGTCGCGCTCGGCCCCTACTGCGGCTACGTCGATACGCATCGCTTCTCAGAGACGCCGCTGGCGAGTTTTGTTCGTGTCGGGCCACTCCCCGCGCATCAGGAACGGATGCTGCACATGCTCGACTCGGTCGACTACGCGGCCAACGCCGGCGTCGTCCCCGCGATCGCTTGCATGGGGGAAAAGGACATCTTCTTTCAGGCTCACGTTATCATGGGCGAAGCCATGCAGCGCGAGGGCCTGACGATGGTCAATCTAATTTCGCCCGGCACCGGACACACGATCGATCCGGTCACGCACGCCGAGCAGCTTCGCCGCATCGCCGCGCATGTCGAGCGCGGCGCGCAACGTCATCCCGCTGAATTGCGGTTCGTCACCTGGACCTTGAAATACGCGCGCTGTCATTGGCTGCGATTGCTGGGGCTCGCACGGCATTACGATCGGGCCGAGTTTTCTGCCCGGCTTGAGGGCACGACCCTCGAGATCGCCGAGCCCCGGAACATCACGGCCTTTGCCATCGCCATCGAGCAATTGCCTGTGCGTCCCGACCGCCTGCGCATCGGCACGCAGGAGTTGTCGCTCGCCGCGGCAGCGACCCGGTCCGAAGTGACGATCGCGGGACGCGAGGGTCACTGGCAACTGGTCGAGCGGCCCGATGGCGCGGCGGCGCGGGGCAAGCGTCCCGGGGTCCAAGGGCCCATCGACGATGCGTTCAGCGGACCGTTTTTGTGCGTGCGCGGAACGGGCCAGCCGTGGAACGCCATGGCGCAGCAGTATGCCGATGCGGCGCTGCAACGGTTTGCCGACGAGTGGCACCACTACTTTCGCGGCGCGTTGCCCATCAAGGACGACACCGCGGTCACGGCCGAGGACCTACGGACGTTCCATTTGATCCTGTTTGGCGACCCCGGCAGCAACGCGCTCATCGCGCGGTCGCTGGCCGACTTGCCCTTGAGCTGGACGCGCGACACGGTCCGCCTAGGGGGGCAATCCCACGCCGCCGCGACGCACGTGCCGGCGCTCATCACGTCGAGTCCGCTGACGGGGGCGGCCGATCGTTACCTGGTGCTCAACAGCGGGCATACGTTCCGCGAGTCGGAGTTGGCCAAATTGAACTATCTGCTGTTCCCACGCTGGGGCGACTGGGCCGTGCTGAACGTCCAGCCGCAACGCGCCGACTCGACCGCGCTCGAAGAGGTCGTTCGGACCGGATTCTTCAATGAATCTTGGGGGATCGACCCGAACTGAACGCCCATTGGGCTACGGTCGTTGCCTGCTGCTGGCCGATCATGTACAAAGTTAGATGGATGTATTGCTCTGATTCCCCCCGCCTTCGTCATGCCCCCCGCCCCTTCGGAATCGTTCGTCATGTCGCAACTCAACCGTCGCGCCGCCTTGCAAATCGGAGCGGGGCTTTTCGGTCTCAATGTGCCGCGGGTGTTGCAAGCCGCGGCGAGCCGTGGTGGCGCGAAGCCGGATGTGTCGTGCATCTTTATTTTCCTCGCCGGTGGAGCGAGCCAGTACGAAACATTTGACCCCAAGCCCGACGCCCCAGCCGAGATACGCGGCCCCTGGGCACCCATCCAGACCAACGTCCCCGGCACCGTGATCTGCGAGAAGCTGCCGCTGCTGGCTCAACGGATGGACAAGGTGTCGATCATTCGCTCCTGGCAAGGGAAGAACGGCGGCCACGACACGGGCACGCAGCACGTCGCGAGCGGCTTCTTGCCGCCGCGAGGCAGCCAGTACTTTCCCAACTTCGGCTGCCTGATTAGCGCCCTGCAAGGGAGTCGAGTCAAAGGTGTCCCACCCCATTTCGGACTCCCCCTCGCGGTCCGCTACACGACTCCGCCCGGTTACCTGGGCGCGGCCTACGACGCATTCAACATCAAGGGGGATCCCAGCCAGAACGATTTGCAATTGAACAAGCTCAACGTGGCAACCGACCGCTTTGACGAGCGCCGCGCGATTCTCGCCCAAATGGAGCGACTCAGCGAGCTGCGCGACTCGAAGCTCGTCCCCTTGGCCACGCACGACAAGTTTGCCGATGAAGCGCTCTCGTTGCTCACCGGCACTGCAATGGCCCGCGCCCTAAAGCTCGACGACGAACCCCTGCCGCTGCGCGAACGTTACGGACTTAACGTGTATGGCCAGCGGGTGTTGCTGGCACGCCGACTGGTCGAGGCCGGGGCCCGATTCGTCACCATCAATCAGGCCGTGCAGGGGGGGCTGTTCGGCGAGGGGACCACCAACGGTACCTGGGACACGCACCATCTGTCGTTCGATTCGATGATGTCGTTCGCCCATGAACCCGCGAACCTACCCAAGGGGTACAAGTGGCAACGCTACGACGGACCCGGCAACTTGCCGCAACTCGACATGTCGCTCTCGACACTGCTGGACGACCTCGATGAACGTGGGCTGCTCGATACGACGCTCGTGGTCGCGGTGGGTGAGTTCGGCCGCACGCCTCGCATTAACAAGGATGCCGGACGCGATCATTACCCTAACGCCGGCAGCCTGCTCATGGCGGGGGCGGGCGTGAAGCGAGGCGCGGTCATCGGCGCCACCGATCGCAACGGCGCCGTACCCGCCACGCGCCCTTGGGGACCCGAGGACGTCGCCGCCTCGATCTACCACGCGCTCGGCATCGACGCGCATCGCACCTACTTCCCGCGTCTGCCTCGCCCCACGCCCATCGCCGACGGTCAAGTGATCGAGGGGCTCTTCGGCTAGCATTCTGTTGATTTAACGACATTTTTATTGAGCCGACAGGGTGGCTGGTGTTTTGCACAGCAAAACCCGGCTTGTTGAGGCGGTGTCAGAGGTGAGTTGCCGGGTTTTGCTAACGCAAAACGCCAGCCACCCACAACGGCGACGCTCCCTCGGCTAGCTTGCTCCACGCGACTCTGCTCGCCTGCCATCAGCCATAGAGGCCCGTGATCGCGCGCCCCTGCGATACGCGCAAGGGTCGTCCAAGCTGGTCGCGGTACTCGCTGTCGGGATCGATGCCCAAGGCATGAAAGACCGTGGCGTGCAGATCCCACGGGCCGACACGATCGGCGATCACCTGTCCGGCCAGTCCGTCCGTTTGTCCCCACACGGCGCCGGCACGCACGCCCGCCCCAGCCATCACGACCGAGTACGCGCTCGCCCAGTGCTTGCGGCCGGGAGATGAGCCCTTGAACTTCTGCTCGTGCGCAATCAGCGGAGCGCGGCCGAACTCGCCCAGGCATACGACCAGCGTCGTGTCGAGCAACCCGCGCGTCGCCAGATCGCCCAGCAGCGCCGAAAAACTGAGATCAAACCGCGGCAAGAGCCGTTCGCGCAGCGACGTGAAGATGTCGTTGTGCGTGTCCCAGCCGTACAGCTCGATGTCGTTCGGGTCGCGATCTTGACCTCGATTGTGCTGATTGAACATGACGGTGACGAGCGGCACGCCGGCCTCGACCAATCGCCGCGCCATCAGGCACCCTTGGCCCGAACGATACAGCCCATAACGCTCGCGCGTCGCGCTCGACTCGCGTCCCAAATCAAATGCCGTGCGGGACTGCGGCGACGCGAGCAGTTCGAACGCCTGCCGATACAGCGTGTTCATATCGAGCGCGCGTCGATCCGCCGCAAGCTGCGGGCCCACGTCATCGAGCACCGATCGCAACTGGCTCCGCGCTCTCAAGCGCGGCTGCGGCAAATCGACCAGCGATGCCAGGCCAGGCACCGCCGCCTCGGCCTCGGTCACGTCCCCGAGCATCAGCGGTTCGACTTCACGCCCCAGGCTGCCGCCGTATTGGCCAGGCAGCGGCTCGTCGACGGTCAAGCCCGGCGCGTTGACATACACGGCATCGTAAGGGAACCGTTGCTGAGGCCGCGCCTGACGCAGCACCGCGCCGATCGTTGGTTCATCGGTCGGGCGCGGTGGCGGGTTCGACGAAATCTTGGCGTGGTAGCGGCCGGTCAGGGTCAAATAGCTGGCCGAGCCGTGGTCGACATCCTGATGCGACACGCTGCGCACGATCGTGTAATGGTTCGCCAACTGCGCCAGCCGGGGCAAATGCTCGCTCAACTGAATGCCCGGCACCGAGCTGGAGATCGTCGCAAACTCACCCCGCACGACCTCCGGAGCGTCGGGCTTAGGGTCCCAGGTATCGAGTTGACTCTGCCCGCCATTGCAGAACACCAGGATCACCGACTTCGCGCGGCCAAAGCCCGGCCGTGTCGAGCGCGGCGCGGCCGCATGACTCGATGGCGATCGACTGCCCGCCGCGCCAAACCAGCCCAGCGACAGCCCAGCCCCCCAGCAAAGTCGCAGCCAATCACGTCGATTGCAAGCCGGTTGCGGCATCTTCGCGCCAAGCCACGACAAAGGGGAGAGCTCCAACGAATCGCGCCGAACCAACGACGGCGCAACAGCGAACCTCTCCACGCTAACAACACCTGGCTTGCGAAGCAAGTTCGTCCGCGCGCGGTCCCCCACGCCTCAGCCCACGCCGTGTACGGCAGATGATCCGCAGCGGTGCCCGGCACGAGGCGTGATCGGCCATGCCCATCCCTCGGTGCGATCGGAGGCACCGTCTTTCGCAAAGAAAATAGGGGTGGAGGGACTCGAACCCCCGGCCAAGGCATTATGAGTGCCCTGCTCTAACCGCTGAGCTACACCCCCGCTGCCCAAGTATAACAAACGAGCGCTCGCTGGGAATCTCCCTGCCCCGCCTCGCGCCAGCGGCGTCACTCGTGTGAGCGTCTCAAAAGGTTGTGAAGAATCAGCAGGGGTCGTAAGAGTGGCTGGCGTTTTGCGTCAGCAAAACCCGGCGAGTGACGCTCGACACCGCCTCGAAGTGAGCCGACAGGGTGGCTGGTGTTTTGCGTCAGCAAAACCCGGCATGTCGAAGCGGTGTCAGAGGTGAATTGCCGGGTTCTGCTGTGCAAAACGCCAGCCACCCACAGCGGCGACCATCACACTCATCAGGCCTCATCCGCCGCATCGCGAAAGATCTCGCGCGGCGAGACGAACCCCAACCGCTTGGTGAGCGGCAGCGGCGCGCCATCGACGTCGGTCAATGGCAACGGCGGATCGTTGTGTTGTGTGAACAGCGAGACGGCGATCATCAACACGAGCGAGACGATCAGCGCCGGCGGCGAGCCAATGTAGACTGCGTCCCAAACCGCGTCGGCAAAGGCCAACTCGCCGTCGACCGTGTTTTGATGCGCGGTGTGCTCGTAATAGTAGACCACCGCGGCAATCCAACTCGCGGTTCCGCCCAAAATCGACGCCATGGCGCCGCTGCGGTTGGCCTTGCTCCAGTACATGCCGCAGGCAAACGGGACAAACAATCCCACGAGCAGCACCGACCACGCCATCAGCGCCAGTCGATAAATTTCGCCAATCACCAAGGCCAAGCCGATGCAGCAACAGCCAATGGCAACGACCATGACGCGCGTCCACCACAACTTTTGCACGTCGTCCACTTGCTTATAGATCATCGGCAGAATGTTCTCGGTGAATACGCTCGCGCCGGCCAGAATCGCGCTGTCGGAAGTGCTCATCAGGGCCGACGTCAGCGCGGCGATGAACAAGACATTCAGCCACACCGGCAAATACTGCTGCGATACCATCATCAGCAAACCTTCGACCTGGTCGTCCGGTATGCTCGGGTTCAATTTGTGGATCATGATGCCGATCAGCGGAGACATCACGCCAAAGACAAAATACAACACGGCGGCAATGTAGCTCCCCCAGACACTCGTGGCCTCGTTGCGGGCCGACATCGAACGCTGCATCAAGTCCTGCGTGGCCACGCTCCCCAGGCCAATCGTCAACCACGCGGCAATCCAGTAGAACAGCCCCATGTGCCCGCTGTAGCCCAAGTAGCCGTGCGGTTCAGGGAGCGGAAATAACGTGAACGGGTCGGGCACGTCGCGTGTGCCGCCGTGCGCCAGCAGCCCCTCCATCCCTCCGGCCGCGCTCAGCACATAAAAGAACACGGTCGCAATGCCCGCGGCCGTGAAGAACATCTGAATAAAGTCGAGCAGCGTGTCGGCCAGCATGCCCCCCATGGTCGTGTAGCCGGTCACGATCACGCCGACGAGCAGCACGCCGACCCAGGGAGGTCCGCCGAAGAGCGAATGAACGACCACGCTCCCCGCCACAAACTGGGCGGCGGTCCACACCAGGTAGGCGACAATTTGCACGACCGACCCAATGAACCCGACGGCCTTGCCGAACCGCTTCTCGAAAAAATCGATGACCGTGAGATACCGGGCACGGCGCATGAGTCGAATAAAGAACACACCCGAGATGAGCAAGCAGAGTACCGCACCGAAGGGATCAAAAATCACCCCTTGAAACCCGCGCCGGTAGGCCTGCGCGCTCGCGCCGATCAGCGCCTCGGCCGCGAACCAGGTAGCCATGATCGAGGCGCTGGTCATATAGATCGGCAACCCACGACCAGCCACAATGTAGTCGGCCGCGTTGTTCACATGTCGGGCAGCCCAATAGCCAATCGCCATCCGCACGGCGAAGAACGCTAAGATGCCGAAGATCACCCAGTTGTTATAGGGATAGTTCGAGAGGTCCATGCAACTCGTCGATCGAAAAAAGTCGAATAGATATTAGTGCCCCGGCCAGGGTATTTCAGGTCGAAGCAGGCGTGGCGTCTGAGTTTATGCACCCTCGCCGCGACTGTCTATCCGAAGCGGCCGAGCGACCCGGCTCCACGAAACTCCCCCAGACCGCTGGGGTTTCATGGGCAGGGGCCAACGGCCAGATCGCCCCCGCCCCTGGGTGGGTCAAAATCGGCCCAATTGACTTGTTTTATTCCGGCCTTTTCTCGACAATAGCCGAAGAGTGTCGATACAGCCCCAACTCGTCTGCTCCTACTCGCTCGGGGTTCCTGCTCATGCACGCGCTCGTTCAATGGTGGCAAGACGTCACGAGTGACGATCTGGATGAACCGGTCTCGCCGGGCATTGATGGCCCAGCCTGGATGATCAGCCTGCTGGCGCACGCCAGTCTGATTCTCATCTTCGGCACGCTGTTCATCGACATGCCCGCGTCCGAGCAGCCTTTAACGCTCGTCACCGCCGCCGAAGAAGTCATCGAAGAAAAAGAAGTCGACATCCAGCACTTCCGCTTCTCGCCCGACGAAAGCGAGCAAACCGGCTCCGCCTCGGTCGTGGGCATCGATGTCCCCGCCCCCACCGCCATTCAACACGACCCCATCGTCTCGGTCCGCACCGAGTTGGTGCCGGTCGAGATCGCCAAGTACGAAGCTCCCGTGCTGTCCGACGTCTCGGCCGCGACCACCGTCAGCGACAAAGTCATGATGAAAGGGAACGCGGGCGTGGGCGCGGTCGGCGCGGTCGGCGCCGTCGATCGCATCACGCAAGAAATTATCCTCTCGCTCGAACGTCGGCCCACGATCGTCGTGTGGCTCTTCGACCAGTCGTGGAGCATGCTGCCACAACGCCAGGCGGTCAACGAGCGACTCGCCCGGGTCTACAAAGAACTGGGGGTGAGCGATATCGTTGCCCGCTCGCAAAAGCAAAAGCCCTTGCTGAGCAGCGTCATCGCCTTTGGCAAAAACGTGAATGTCCTCACGCCAGAACTGACCGACGATATCGATTTGATTCAACGCACGGTCGCGGGCATCGAGAACGACGAGTCGGGGGTCGAAATGACCTTCACGGCCATCACCAAGGCGGTCGAGACCTACAAGGTGCATCATCAATACGACCGCCGCAACATCATGCTGGTCGTGTTCACCGACGAGGTCGGCGACGACGAGGACAAACTCGACAGCACGATCGCCGCCTGCCGCATGCATGGCGCGCCGGTGTACGTCGTCGGCGCGCCCGCCCCCTTCGGTCGCCGCAACATCGAGTTCAAGTATGTCGACCCCGATCCGAATTTCGATCAAAGCGTGCAGTGGCTCCCGGTCCGCTCGGGTCCCGAGTCCTTTTTGCCCGAAATGGTCAACATGGGCTTCATCGGCTTCGAGCGGCGCGACGCCGATTTGTATCGCATGGACTCGGGTTTTGGGCCCTACTGCCTGACCCGGCTGTGCTACGAGACCGGCGGCATCTTCTTTAGCGTGCATGCCGCGCGTCCCGAGTCGGCCGAGGGGTTCGTCCCCTCCGCGAGCACGCCGGCCATGTCGGCCCGGCTCAATTACTTTTTCGACCCGTCGATCATGCGCTCCTACATGCCCGACTATCTGCCCGTGAACGAGTACGTCAAAAAGATCTCGGCCAACAAGGCCAAGCAGCAGTTGGTTCGCACGGCCGAGATGTCGATGGTCATGCCGATGGATCGCCCACAGTTGGTCTTTGATCGCAATCCGGACAACGAGGCCGCGCTCAAGCGGACGCTCGACGAGGCACAGAAGAAGGCCGCGATCCTCGAACCCGAACTGAACATGCTGTACTCGACGCTCAAGCAAGGGGAAGCGGACCGCCCCAAGATCACCGAGCCCCGTTGGCAAGCCAACTTCGATCTGGCCATGGCGCGCATCCTAGCCGCCAAGGTCCGCACCGAAGGGTACAACTTCATGCTCGCCCGAGCCAAAGGGGGCTTGAAGTACGACAACCCCAAGACCAACCTGCTTGAGCTGCAAGCGTCGGACGACGTGACCTGGAGCAGCCAGCACAAGAAGATGGCCGACCAAGCGCGCGAACTCTTGCAGCGCGTGGCCCACGATCACTCAGGCACCCCCTGGGCCAAGCTGGCTGAGGAGGAGTTGCAACACCCGATCGGCTGGCGTTGGGTCGCGCGATACATTCCGCCTCCCCCCGCCCCTGCGGTTGCCAAGGCCAATCCCAAAGCGACTCCCACACCCCCGCCGCCAAACAACGCACGTCCCAAAGCACCGCCGCGTCCGATGAACGCGCAGCCCAAGCCCGTCCGGCAGAATATCAAGTTGTGAGCGAGTAACCTTCGCTCGCCTAACGTGTTCGACCGAGCACGCCATAAGGCTCATGGCTCAAATCGGTATGCGCCTACGGCTCTCATTCGGTCACATACGTCATCGATGAATCATAGCCGGTCCGTCTCGGACCGGATGGGCGACGTCTGGCCCGTCGGTCGTGCATGGATCGATGTGAATGACGCGGGCGCGGCTCAACCCGTCCGGTCCCAGAGGGACCGGCTCTGGGGAGTCGCTTTCGCCGGGGGCTAATGGATGGAGGCGATGTTGGGCGATGCGC
>CAZZBK010000047.1:0-36016 GCA_964652155.1 uncultured Planctomycetaceae bacterium
CTTTCGGCACAAGATCCTAAATCTTGCGTGTCTGCCAATTTCACCAAGCGGCCAGGCAAGGTCTGGTTCGTTTTCGCGGTCGCCGCGACCGAGGTCGAGCGAAGCCGCGCGCCGAGGGCACACGAACGCTTCGGACATATTACCTCTCGTTGGAGCAAGTCACAAGACTTGCTCGTGGCCTACCGACGCGGCAGGTATTTCGCCAGCGTGTCGAGCGTGGCCGCCGCGCTCAGCTCGGCCTTGCCAAACCCGCTCGCTCCGCCGGCCGCGATCGACTGGAGTTGGTGCTCGGCGTAGTTCGTGATCAGCATCACGGGCGTCGCGGACAAGCTCGAATCCGCCTTGATCGCACGCAGGATGTCGAGCCCGTCGCTGTAATCGCAATCGAGCTTGCGATTGATCAGCACCAGGGCAAACGACTCTTGACGCAAGGCCGCGAGCGTGTCGTCAAGTCGATCAGCCTGTCGCACCTGGGCATCGAAGCGGCTCTCGATCAGCCGCCGGATCGCGGCATGATCGGGGACGCATTGGCCAACATCGAGTACGAGCACGCTCATGGCTGCCGGTGACCTCAAGTCCTGGAATGCTTTCGATTTTAACCCCCTCTCCACCAGTGGAGAGGGGCAAGCACCTTACCAGACGGAGATCGCTTGGTCTACCGCGAGCCGCTGATCTGCGCGGCCTTGCGCACCAGTTCGACAAACTCGCGGCGGTAGCCACCTTTGTCGTCTCCGCGACTGTCGGCCGCGATCAAACCAACGTGCTCGAAGGTCAAGTTACCGCTGTGCGGAGAGCCGCGGAGCAACATGCCATAACCGGCCACTGCGGCCGCGAACCGCACGTCCACCGACGCCGTGTCGAACGGCTGCACCTTGTGCTGGATCGGAAACTCGAGCAGCTTGCTCGTGTCGCCCTCAGGCTCTTTGTACCGCAGCTTGAGCGTCAGCAGCTCGCCTTTCTCAGCGCGATCGTTGAGCACCGGCGGACGCTGGTATCGTAGCGGATCCACCGAAGGGCGCGGCGTGTCGTTGCCGCGGGGTTCGTCGCCGCTGGCGGGGACCACTTCATAGAGCGCGGTCACCGTGTGCCCGGCTCCAATCTCACCGGCGTCCTTCTTGTCGTCGTTGAAATCACGCGCGGCGAGCACGCGGTTCTCGTAGCCGATGAGTCGATACGAGCCGACCTCGGCCGGGTTGAATTCGACTTGGATCTTCACGTCCTTGGCGATCGTCACGAGCGTCCCCCCCATCTCGTCGACGAGCACCTTGCGGGCCTCGGGCAGATCGTCGACGTAGGCGTAGTTGCCGTTACCCCGATTGGCGAGCTTCTCGAGCGTGCCGTCTTTCAGATTGCCCATGCCGAAGCCGAGCACACTGAGAAACACATTGCTCTTGGCCTTGTCGGCAATCAATGTCGTGAGCGCGTCTTGGCTGGTGATGCCGACATTAAAGTCGCCATCGGTGGCCAGAATCACGCGGTTTGTCCCCTTAGGAATGAAATTGGCCACGGCGACATTGTAGGCCAGTTGAATACCCGAGGCTCCGTTGGTCGACCCGCCGCTGTGCAGGTTGTCGATGGCCGCGAGGATTTTGTCCTTCTCGTAGCATGAGGTCGAGGGGAGCACCTCGCCCGACGAGCCCGCGTACACCACAATCGCAATCCGGTCGTTCTCCCCCAGCTTGTTCACCAGCAGCTTGAGGGCCTGCTTGAGCAACGGGAGTTTGTTCGGCGGCGACATCGAGCCCGACACGTCGATCAGGAACACCAAATTCGACGGCGGCCGCTGGCCTTCTTCAATCACGCGCCCCTTAAGCCCCACTCGCACCAACTGGTGAGCGTTATTCCACGGGCAATTCGTGATCGCGACATGCGTGGCGAACGGCTTGCCATCTTTAGGCGGAGCGTAATCGTAGGGGAAGTAGTTGATCAACTCTTCGATGCGAACCGCGTCGGCCGGCGGTCGAGTCCCTTGCGTGATGAACCGCCGCATGTTGGCATACGCGGCCGTGTCGACATCGATCGAGAACGTCGACAACGGCTGCTGGGCAACGTTCATGAACGGATTGTCGACGATGCGGGCATAGTCTTCATTGCTCGTCGGGTCGTGCGGCCGCAACCCTGGCTGCGGTTGATTCGGTCGGTAGTCGTCCGAATGGGGCCTCGTCGGCACCACAGACGCCGGTGTCGACGCGATGGCCGTGGGAAGAGCGGGGAGCGTTTCTTCCGCTTTCTGCGGCGGGCTCGCCGGGGTGGGCATGACAACGGTTCCCGCGACGCGATCCAACGTCACCTTGGTGGCATCACCGAAACGGCCGTCGTTCTTGCCGCCACCCGCGGTGCCGTTCTGGTTCCCATAGCCGCCTCCGGTCGGCGCAGTGCTCGGAGCATTGGTTCGTGCAGGCTCGTTAAGGACAGCCGGAGTCGTTGATTGCGCCCGTTTTTCTCGCTCGTTGCGATCGGCAATCGCCTTCGCCTCACCAAGAGTTTCTCTGGGCAATTCTCGTGACAAGACTTGGCCATTCGACTTGAATACATTTACGTCACCAACCTCAACCGTCACATCGGTCGCGGCCCCCTTGTTTACAGTGATCGACAAGTCCTTTGATGGCTTGATAGGCTCGTCGAGTGGGCCCGTGATGATCTCTGGCGGTCGTTCCTCTGCCGGTGACATCGCGACCGGACCGCCGATCCAGTGCGAGACACGCGAGGTGTCGGTGTTGAACAGCGTCGGCAGATAAAACGCTCCGCCCGCCAGTGAAGCGGCGACACCGATGGCAGCCCAACGACGAATGCGAGTGCGGCGCGGACGTTGTCGTGTGTTAGTCACCGCGCGCCGCGAGATCAAAGGCAGCGCCGGGGCGGCCTCCTGATGCAGCTCGTCGGTCAGTTGCGCGCCGAGTTGGCGAATCTGCTCGACGGCCGCGCGGCACTCGGCGCACTCGGCCAGGTGCTGTTCCACGTCGCGGGCTTCGTCCGTCGCCAACTCACCCAAGGCATAAGATGTCAGTTGAGGATTATCGAGATCGTGGTTCATGATTGGGGTCCTTGTGTAGTGACTGAGCCCTTCGATCCTTGCTGAGCGCGCTCGCGCAGCATCTTCATGGCCGCGTGCAACATCACGCCAACGTGATTGCTGGTCCGGCCGGTCACTTCGCCAATCTGGCGATAGCTCAGCCCGTGCTGAAATTTCAACCGCACGACTTCCTGCTGCTCGGCGCTGAGCGCGTCGAGCAACTGCAACAACTGAGCCGCCGTCTCTCGTTGCTCGAGGGCCACGGCCGGAGAAGCCTCGCGGCTGGGGCGTTCGAGCAGTTCCTGTTCCGTGAGCGTTTGCATCGGGCGTTCCTTTCGCAGCACATCCAAAGCGCGGGTTCGACACACGCGATACAGCCAGGCGACCGCATGGCCATCCAACTCGGCCGACGATTGCCGGCACAATCGCAGAAAAGTCTCTTGCACGACGTCACGTGCCCCCTCGGCATCCCCCAGCAACCGCGCGGCGTAACGCCACAGCGGCGTTTCGTACTGCGCCAGCAGCGATGCGACCCAATCGCTTTGCTCAGGGGGAGATGTTGCCATCAGCGTGTTGATGCGGTGGACGTGATCGATTGTGCTCAGCAGGTTTGACGCACGAGCGGCTGATTTATTACCGATAAAATGCAAAAGTTATTTCGCAGACTTCGAGCGCGTGGCTTAAGTCATTGGAAGACAACGTGATGCGAGAGGGGCCAAGGCCTGGCGATTGAGCCCGGAGCATTCAGGAGGGCGCGAAGCGCGCACGCGCAGCCGAACGGTGCGGAGCATGCACGCTCATCAGGGCAACGCTGGCCCGGCTCTTACAGATAGGTGTTGATCAGGTTCTCGATCAACTCTTGCCGGCCGCTCTTGTTGGCGCTGATCTCGCCCTTGTCGAGCATGTATTTTTCGAGGCCCTTGAAACACTGCTTGCCGGCCTCGATCTCGGCGCCGATGCCCGTGTCCCACGAGCTGTAACGGTCCTTGACGAGCTTGTCGAGCGCGCCGTCGGCGCGGATCGCGGCGGCGATTTTGAGTCCCCGGGCAAATGCATCCATGCCGCCAATATGCGCGTGGAACAGATCGATGGGCTCGAAGCTCTCGCGTCGCACCTTGGCGTCGAAGTTCACGCCACCCGGCTTGAGTCCGCCGTACTTGAGGATTGACAACATGCACTGGGTCGTCAGGTAAATGTCGGTCGGGAACTGGTCGGTGTCCCAGCCCAACAGCAGGTCACCGGTGTTGGCGTCGATCGAACCCAAGAAACCTTGCATGCCGGCGTATTCCAGCTCGTGCATCATCGTGTGGCCGGCCAGCGTGGCGTGATTGGTCTCGATGTTGAGCTTGACGTGCTTTTCGAGTCCGTACGCGCGGAGGAAGTTGATGCAGTTCGCCGCGTCAAAATCGTACTGGTGCTTGGTCGGCTCCTTGGGCTTGGGCTCGAACAGGAACTGGCCCTTGAAGGAGATTTCCTTGGCATAATCGACCGCCATGTGCATGAAGCGGGCCAGATGATCGACCTCGCGCTTCATGTCGGTGTTGAAGAGATTCTGGTACCCCTCGCGACCGCCCCAGAACACGTAATTCTCGCCGCCGAGTTGCTTCGTGACTTCGATCGCTTTCTTGACCTGGGCCGCGGCGTAGGCGAAGGCGTCGGCGTTGCAGCTCGTGGCGGCGCCGTGCATGAAGCGCGGGTTGCTAAACAAGTTGGCCGTGCCCCAGAGCAACTTGATGCCTGTGCGTTGCTGCTCCTCTTGGAGCGCTTTGACGATGGTGTCGAGATTCTTATTGCTCTCGGCGAGCGTGCGCCCCTCAGGGGCAACATCGCGGTCATGAAAGCAATAGAACGGCGCGCCGAGCTTCTCCATGAACTCAAAGGCGACGCGAACGCGATTCACGGCGTTCTCGACACTGTCGCCAGCGGCTTCCCAAGGGCGAACGGCGGTGCCCGGGCCGAACGGGTCGCTGCCCGTGCCGCGAAAGGTGTGCCAATACGCGACGCTGAAGCGGAGGTGATCGCGCATCGAGCGCCCCTCGACCAGCTCGTCGGCATGGTAGTGCCGGAACGACAGCGGGTTCTTGCTCTGGGGACCTTCGAACTTGATCGTGCTCACTTCAGGAAACGCGGCCATGACACCACCTCGACAGAATAACAGGTCAGTTTCAAGCTGCGTATTTTGTCCTCTCACAGGCCGCTTGGCAATCCGGTCCGAGTGAGGAAATCGAGCCGAAACGGCGACGGCGCGTCAGTTCGCTCACGTGAGAGGGGGCCGCTACTTGCCCCCGATGCACACCAGATGACCACTGGTACGGAGGAACATTCGCCCTTGCGAGATGGCCGGCGAGGCGTAGACATCGGCACCCATTTCGTTTCGGGCAATTTCGACGTATTCAGCGGCGTTCGCATCCAAGACCAGCGTGCTGCCGCTCTCGCTCGTGAAGAACAGTTTGCCATCTGCCGAGACGGGCGAAGCGGTGAACTTGCCACCCAGCCGCTTGCGCCACAGAATCTCGCCCGTCGCGGTCGACATGCACGAGGCAATGCCCTTGTCGTCGGCCAGATAGTAGCGGTTGCCCACGATGATCGCCGAGGGGACGAACGACGTGCCGCGATCGTGTCGCCAGGCAACGTGCGTGTCGGTCACGTCCCCGCGCCCGCCGGGCCGAATGGCCAGATGCGCGCCGTTGGGCCCGCTGACGGCGTAGATCAGTCCATTGGCCCACAGCGGCGTGGGGACACACTCGCGAACCATTCCGCGCACGGTCCAGAGTCGCTGCCCCGTGACCGGATTGTAACCATCGAGCTTCTCGGAGCCGCTCACGACCAACTCGAACTGCTGGCCCACAGGGACGATTTGAGGCGATGACCAGGACAACCACACCTCGGGCCGCTCCGACTTCCAGCGGTTGGCGCCTGACTGGCCATCGAGGGCGATCAGGTACGACGCGCCATAGTGGTCGCACTGCAAGATGACCGACTCGCCCCAGAGCAACGGCGAGCTTGCCGCCGCGAACCGATTTTCAAACGGCCCGTACTCGTCGGCCAGTGCCCGCTGCCAGAGCAGCCCGCCGTCGAGGTCGAAGCAGAAGACGTCTCCGGTGCCAAAAAATGCCCAGAGCCGCTTGCCATCGGTGATGGGCGAGGGGCTCGCCAGTCCGCTTTTCGGATAGTAGAAGACGGTCGGCGCGGTCCCCCAGAGCCGTTGATGCCAGCGCACCTGACCGGAGTCTCGGTCCAGGCACAGCACATGCAGTTCGCTCTGATCGCGTCCCTCGGCCGCGGTGATGAACACACGATCGTTCCAGACGACCGGATTGGAAATGCCCGTGCCGACAAGCGGCGTCTTCCACAGCACTCCCTCGGTCGGAGACCATTGCGTGGGGACTCCGGTGTCGGTCGTCACTCCGTTGCGCAGCGGGCCACGCCAGCCCGGCCAGTTCTCGCCGCGCGCGGTCACAACCAGCGCGAGCATCAGAAGAACCGCGAAGCTCACCGATCGTGAAACGGCATGGGGCATGATGAACACTTTCTAGGTCAAGCTGATCGAGCGTCTAAGGGGACGGTGGAGCAACCGGTTGGGGCGAGAGCGGCTGGAACACGACCCCCTGGCCGTGCTCGTTGCAGAGCCGCAACTGCAACGACCAGGGGTTCGACGCTTCGGGATCACGGCCTTGTGGCCCCTGGCACACTTTGACCAACAACAAATTTTTTCCCGCCGACAGATCAATGGGCGTGATGAAGCGGTCGAACCGCGTGCCATTGAGCCACTGTTCGCGACGGATCACTTGGCGACCATTGAGCCACACGCTGCAATTGTCGTCGGCCCCACAGCGCAGCTGGGCGGACTGAGCCTGCGGGACATCAATCTCGGCGTAGGCATACGCCACGGCCTCGTTCGTTGTCCCAAATACGTCGATTAAATTGAGTTGCCCAAGCTTGTCGGTCGCGTGATGTTCGCGCCAAGCAATCGGTTTGTCTCCTTTGCCTTTGAAAGTCCCCTTGAGGTCAACCGAATGTTCGGGCTCGAACGAGCGGGCAAAGCCCGTTTTCTCGGGCGCGTGGAATGGCCCGACAAGCCACCAATTCACGACGAGACCGAGATGGGTGATCGAGTCGACCGTTTCGCCCAGCGTTTTAAGCCGCGTCGCCGCTTGCACAACCTGCGCGCTGTCACGGGCGTGCTCGAAGGCCTTGCGGAACTCGATCTTGGCCAACTCGACCTGCTTGTCGCGAAGCAGTTGCTCGCCCGTCTTGAGTGCGTGCGCAACGGCCTCGTAACCAAACACCGGATCCGCCAGCCGAGTCGGTATCCAGGTCGCCGAAAAGCCCGGCTGCCGTTCATCGAGCAGCGCCAGGGCCAGTCGACGCGGAGGGCCTAACCGCGCTGCATCGTTGATGTACTCCTGCAAAAATGCGACCGGCCAGGCAACCTCGGGCTGCTTGGATTCGCGCCGCACGATCGCTTCCCAAGCGGTGCGATACCAGTTGGCCGCGAGCACATTGCGCGTGTCCATCGCCACGATGAGCGCGGGCAAGATATCGACGCCCCGTTGAGCCAGTTCGTCTCGAGCGAGCCGGGCTTCGCTGGCACCGGCGCCTTGCGACCCAACTTGGGCAATCACTGCAATCAGCCGCGTGACGTCGGCGTCTTGCTTGAGCGGCAAGGGGGCAGCGCCGCAAGCGACCACGGCCGCCCAGAGGATCACGTGACTCAACAGCAATGCCCACCCGGGGGAGCGAATCTTCATGGCGATTCTCGAAGGTCTAGTGAGGGGGACTCTCAACCAAGTCCCATCGCGTATGCGGCATTGTAATCGGTTGTGATGAACAATGCGCTACGCCCATAGCCACGCGGACCGTTTCCTTGGTTGTCCCCTGACCGCAAAGCTGGAATACTGATCCTTTCGGTTTTTCGAGCACGCGACTCCAGGACGACCATGCCCAGATATCTTCATGTCGCCGCGGCGCAAAGCGGTCCGATCCTACGCAGCGAATCACGGCGCGAGGTGCTGGACCGTCGGATCCAACAGCTGCGCGAGGCCCATGCATGCGGCTGCGAGCTTGTGGTGTTTCCCGAGTGTGCGTTGACCGCGTTTTTCCCGCATTGGTTCATGGAAGACGAAGCCGAGATCGACTCCTGGTTTGAGCGCGAGTTGCCGAGCCCCGTGACTCAGCCGTTGTTCGACGAGGCCGCCCGGCTGCGCATTGGTTTTCATCTGGGCTATGCCGAACTGGCTGTTGAGCACGGCCAGAAACGGCGCTACAACAGTTGCGTGCTCGTCGAACGTGACGGGCGAATGGTCGGCAAGTACCGCAAGATCCATCTGCCCGGGCATGTCGAGCATCGGCCGCACAACCCGTTTCAGAATCTCGAAAAGCGCTACTTCGAGGTGGGCAACTTGGGCTTTGGTGCTTGGCGGGCCTTCAATAGCATCATCGGCATGTGCATTTGCAACGATCGACGCTGGGCCGAGACCTATCGGGTCTTGGCTTTGCAAGGTGCCGAGCTGGTGTTGCTCGGCTACAACACGCCGGACCACATTCCGGAACATCCCGAACTCGATCACCTGGTCAATTTCCACAATCGGCTCAGCATGCAGGCCGGTGCCTATCAGAACGGTTGTTGGGTGGTTGGCGTGGCCAAGGCGGGGGTTGAAGAGGGGGTGAGCCAAATTGGCCAGACATCGATCATTGCCCCTTCCGGAGAGGTTGTGGCGATGAGCTCGACCTTGGGGGACGAGCTTGTCGTCTACCGCTGCGACCTGGACTTGGTCAAGCCTTACAAGGAGTCGCTGTTCAACTTCGCGAACAATCGACGCATCGAGCATTACGGCCCGATTGCTACCCAAACCGCCGCCACTGTGCCGAGCGCTTAGCGACGCGATCGGGTGCGGCTTGACCACGGCTGCTCCGTGCCGCGCGAACTAGTGCTGTTCCAGCTTCGCAAGCTGCTCGCGAACCTGTTGCTTTTGCGCCGCGGTGACAATGTCGTGGTCGAGCACCCAAGCGGCGGCGGCTCGCTGCTCGTCGAGTGTGGCGGTCGGGATGCCGCACAGCGCCTCGAACAGATCGAGCGTCATCATCGCCCCGAAAATACTGCGCTGCGGTGTGGGGCTTAATCGTTCGCGGAGCAACTGGACGGCCTGGGTTCGCGTCGCGATGGCCTGCGCGGGCTTTTCGAGCCGTTCGTAATCCGTGGCCATGCGATTGAGAATCTTGCCCTGCTCATGGGGTGCCGCGCAGGCCAGTTGCCGCTGGGCCAACTCGATCGCCCGCGGATAGTTTTTTTGCTCGCGATAGAAGCGGCCGGCCACGTCGAATGCCGCGGCTTGCTGCGCGAGCGCGACATGCGGGGTCTGCAACAGGGCGCTCAAGCAGGCGTCGATCCGCTCGGCCGAGGCGGCGGGTTCGTCCGCCGCGATTTGCAGCCGTTGCAAGATCGCTAGGTGTTGCTGCAACAGGGTCCCCTCGGGGTCGGCCCAGACGGCGGCGCAATGCCGCAGCGCGTCGGCATGGCGACGCTGATATAGTCGCAGGAGCGTCATGAGGTTGTGCGCCTCGACGCGGTACACCGCCGGGGTGTCCGCGGTCAGGTAACCGCTGATCAACGTCTCGGCCTCGGCCGGCTTGCCGCGGTACAACCGGGTAAATGTCGTGCGCAACGTGGCCAGATGCGCGTGGCTGTCGGAGCCGCGCGCGTCGGCAGCCTCGGCGGTCACAAACGCGGTGCGGTTCCAAGCCTTGAGCAACGACTCGCCGTAAGCTCGGGCCAGCGCCGCGTCCAACTCGACGGTGCGCTGAGTGTAGGGCACTTCGAGCGTCGCGGCGAAGACCGCACCGTCGCGCAGCGCGAAGTGGTGCGAATTGATCCGGCGATTGATCGCATTGGGCTTCGCGATATCGGTCAGAAAGTTCAACGGGGCCATAACCTGCTGCGGCCGTTCCTCTCGGATCCAGGCGATGAACTCGTTGAGATTGTTCGAGACGTGCGGGACGCCCAAGCCGAGAAAATGAAACGCCTCGTGAATGTCGCCCCGCAGGGCCGGACAATGAAAGTCGAGCGCGTACTGCACCTGCTGGGCCTCGGCCAACTGCTGAATGGCGCGAATCTCGGGGTACAGCGGAGAGGGCCCGTAGTCGCGGTTGTGATCGTGCGGAGAGCGGTTCTTCCCCTGGTCCCCCGCCTGCACGCCATCCTTGTCCACCAGCGGCACCGCGTAGAGCACATAGCGCCGGCGGAACGCGACTCCCGCGGGCGAATCGGACATTGCGGCCCGCATGAAGCCCTCGAGCACATAACTCGCCAGCGACTCGCACGCATGATGCCGAGCGGTCACGACCACGGCCTTGACGTTCGGTCCCAACTCGCCAATTTGCAATAACTCGACGCTCGTCCCCTGGCGTGTTTTGGTCAACGGGAGTTGTTTGAGGTGCGGGTTGGCCGCGTGAGATTTGAGGAACTGATCCAGATCGTGTTGCAGATAGGGAATCGTCACGGCGAAGCGGACCGTCAGGTGCTCGGCGGTGAAGTCGTAGGAGAATGACTCGCGCGGCTTGACGCCCGGCGGTTGCGTGGTGGGGGCGTACTCGACCTGCTCCGCGCCGAGCCATCGCCAGGACTGGCCTTGGTCGAGGCTCACGGCCGGCCCGCGCACGCCAATCATGGGCTGGCTGGCGAACGTGAATGTTGCGCGCAGCGGTCGCGACGCCTGGGCCTCAAAGTACCAGTAGAACCACGGCATCCCGCCGCGCAGATCGGGGGCCAACTCGACGCTCGGCCCCACGCTGCGAACCACCACGGCATTGCCGCCTGGAAAATCGCTGCGGATCGACACCGTCGGTTCCGCCGCATTTAGCGCAAGGGGAGCCATCGCCACGGCGGACAGGAACACAACTCGAAGCCAGGTCATGGGGTGCTCTCTGATGAAATGATCGCTCGTCCATCGCGCGGGCGCTATGACCGCTGGTTCAACGCTTGGCCTGGGTGCCTGTCCTAAAACCGAAATACGAGGGAGACCGTCCCAATTTGCTTCGCAGACTCCTCAAATCTGGGACCGTCTCCGTCGGTTTTAGGATGAGTGCCTAGGAGGCGGCGACGCTCATGTCGTACAATCGCACTGCGCCATCGTAGTGCGCGACCGCCAACGTCGTGTGATCCGCGTCGAGATCGAGATCGAAGCCAGGCCCGCGCGTGGTGAACGGGACGGCATGAAACTCGGTCTCGGCATCGTCGCGCCAGAACCACAAAAAGCCCCCGGTGCGGCTTCCGCCCGCGGCGATCAAGTATCCATCTGGATGAAATCGCACGCCCCAGACGGTGGCAATGACGTCTTTTTCTGGGCGAAAGGTTTTGAGCAGTTGGCCGCTTTCCCAATCGAACAAGAGCACGCGCGGATTGCCGCTGTGCGCGATGCCTCGATCGCCGACGGCTCCGGCACAGGCCAGCCGCGTGCCCGCGGCATTGAACGACATGCCGCGCACGCCACCAACGTCCACCGTGTATTTCTCGCTGTAGGTCCACAGCGGTCCGGCATCGAGTGTCCGCAGCAGTTGGCCCGATGAGAGGTCAAATTGGCGAATCACTCCCTTGAGGTCGGCCGAGATGACACTCTTCGCGTCGGGATGAAACGCGGTGTGATACACCTGACAGCCGTGCGGGGCGAAGGACCGCACCAGTTTGCCGTCACGAGACGACCACAGCCGGAGCAAGCCATCGTTGCCCACCGAAGCGATCTGTTGTGCATCGCCGCTGATGGCGACGGCCCGCACCGAACCCTGATGGGCTTCGATCGTGTGCCGCGCCTGAGTCGGGCCGGGTTCGGTCGACCAAATCACCACGCGTCCGACATAGTCGCCCGTGACCAATGTCTTGCCATCGTGCGCGCGGGCCATGGCCTGCACCCAACTATCGTGAGCGGCAAGGCTCGACTTGGGGACATCGGGGCCCGCTGCCGGGGTGGGCTGTTTGGATTTGGTGTTGGCCAATTGGGCGATCAACGCGGCATCGACGCGCGGCAGTTCGCCCAGGTCCCAGACGTGCACAAACTCATCTTGCGCGCCGGCGAAAATACGCCGCCCGTCGGCCGAAAACCGACAGGTCATCACGCCGCGCGGGTGTTTGAGCTCGCGCACCAAGCGCGTCGCCTTGGGGTCGGGCTTGGCCGCAGAAGCGGCGGTCACCGGAGTGGAGGGTTCGTTCATGACGGGACACTCAATAACTCTTTGACAGGAGCACGTTCGGGCGGGGCGATGGGGACCTTGTTGCCGGTGGCGTGACTCTTGCTCGAATCGAGACCGACGGCACGCAGGTACGTGTGCCACATATCGCCGACATGCACCGGTCGCTCGGCGATCTCGGTCCCGTTGGCGTTCGTTTTTCCCAAGACGCCCCCAACCTGAATGCCGCATCCTCCCAACACCACCGACCAGCTTTTCTGCCAGTGGTCGCGTCCCAGGTCGGGCTGAATCTGCGGAGTGCGGCCGAACTCGGTCAGCAACACCACCAGCGTATGTTCGAGTTGTCCCCGCTCGCTCAGGTCATCGAGCAGCGTGGCGAAGGGCCGATCGAACTCGCCGAGTTGTTCGAGGTGAAAATTAAAATTCTCTTGATGCGAATCGTAGTTGCTATGCGTGATCTTGACGCACGTGACGCCCGACGCAAGCAACCGACGAGCCAGCAAACAGTGGCGGCCAAAATCGTGTGCGCCGTAACGCTCTTGGTCGTGCTGCGGCTCGCGGGTCACGTCGAACAAGTCTTGCCGCCGGATCAATTGCTGGGCTTGATCGAATGACGAATGATAGGCTTCTGAGTACGCCGTGCGGCGACGTTGCGAGAATCGCAGGTCCGCGAGCGCACGCAGCTCGTAGCGGGCATCGTCCTGGCCCTGGAACAGCTCAGGGGCCGAGACGTTCCGCGGCGGTTGACCATTGCTCAATACGATCGAGGCATGCTGCGGCCCAAGAAATGCGGCGTCGGGTCGCGGGCCCATGCGCTGCGGCGCGATGTGGATATTGCCGGGCAGCTCGCCTCGCCCAGCGAGCAGCTTCGAGTACACCGAGCCCAGCAGCGGATAGGGCCCCAACGCCGGGCTACGGCCGGTCTCGACATAGTCTCGCGCCCCAGCGTGTGAGTTGGGAACTTGCTCGGCATACATGCTGCGCACGACCGCGAGCCGATGCGCCTGGCGCGCGGTATGGGGCAGGAGTTCGCAGAAATGAGTGCCCGGCACCGAGGTGGGAATTGCGCGAAACGGCCCTCCCGTGTCGGTCTTGGGCTTGGGATCGAACGACTCGAACTGACTCAAGCCGCCGTTGAGCAACACGATCAGCACTTGCTTGCGCTGGCTTTCCAACGCGGCGGCCAAGCTGGGATGCACCAACTGCCCCAACGCGCCGACGCCGGTCGCTCCGGCCACCAGGTTTCCCAGCAACGTGCGGCGAGAGACGCGATGCTCGGGTGATCGACACGCAACGTTCTTCATGATGAAGCTCATGACCTTAGTGATTCAAACGAAACTCGGACGATGCCAACAATGACCAGATCAACGCTTGTACGGCCGACGAACGAGCGGCCAACTTGGACTGCAAGTGCTTCTCAACCTGCGCGACCTCCTCGCTCGTCGGTGACCGACTGAGGATGGATTCGTACAGCGTTTCGGCCAGCCGCGATGCGTTGAGCTGTTTTTCCAATCGCGCGGCAAGGTTGTCATGCTGCGGCGCGAGCCAAGCCGCGATCGACGAGCTATTGGCCAAGTACAGTGCTTGCGGCAACGACGGTTGAAACTCGGGGTCGGGTGTGCCTGCCGGGCCGCCAAACAACTCGGCGAACTCGGCCACGCGCTTCGCACGCTCCTCGCTGCGAGCTTGCAGACGCAGCGACGCATCCGCGTCGAGCTTCTCGCGCTCAGCCTCGGACCTTGAGGCGAGCGCCGCGTCGATCTGACGCTCCAGCGTCACCTCGTTGTGCGTCGCGAGGACCAACGACTCGAAAAGCTGCTCGGGCGACAGTCCTTTGAGATTCGCCAGTGCGTAGGATTCGGCCGGCACGTCGTTCGGATCGACCTCGACACTGGCCAAGCTCGATCGCTGATAGGTCTCGCTCAGGGCCAACTCGCGGAGGAACGCGCGGGAGTCGAACTTCATCGCCACGAGCCGCTCGCTCAGCAGGTCAAGCAACTCGGGATGTGACGCTGGGTTATGGGCATGATGCAGATCGAGTGGATACACCAACCCCAGACCCAGCAGTTGGGCCCACAGACGATTGGCCAAGTTCCGCGCGAACAGCTTGTTTTCTTGACGCGGCAACGACTCGGCCAGCACGTGCCGCAAGCTGAACTTGGGAACAGCCCGCACCTTGGACGACGGCTTCTCCAGATATTCGTCCCCGGCCTTGAACTCGGGGATGGCGACCAACTCGCCCCCAGGCAATCGTGGACCCGTCTTCTTGGCCTTACTGGGCTCGAATACCGACGCGAACGAAACCTCGCGCACCAAATTCTCTTGCAAGACCATCGTCCCGTCAGGTTGCTTGAAGGTTTTAATGCCCTGCAGAAAGGCTTGCAGCCCGTAGTAGTCGGTGTGACGGTAGTCGTTGATCGACGGGTGATCGTGACACTGGGCGCATTGCAAATCGATCCCCAAGAACAGCCGACCCAGGTCGCGTACCAGCACGTCGGTGGCCACTTCCCGATCGAGATAAAACTTGGCAGCGGGTCGCAACGCCGCCTCGACGCCATCGCTGTCGAGCAGCTCGTGGATCAATGTGTCGAGCGGCTTGCGATCGCGGAACGACTGGGACAGATAACCGCGCCATTCGTGGGTCGACACATGCTTGTCGGGACGACGTTCCATGAGCAGCACGTCGAACACCGTGGCGAAATGTCGGGCATGCTCGTCGCTGTCGAGAAGGCGGTCGATCAATCGTGTTCGCTTGTCGACCGCCGCATCCGCCACAAACGCGCGAAAGACGTCCGGCCGTGGGATCACCCCAGTCAGGTCAAGACTCAGCCGGCGAACAAACTCCGTGTCGCTCGAGCGTTCGGCGGCTTGGGTGACCTTGAACGAACCCAAACGCGCCGTGACCAATCGATCAATCGCTCGATGCAAAGGCTCATCGGCCTGGGCAGCGCCGCACGCCAACCCAAAGAGACATATCGAGAGCGTAATGGCGATCCAACGCAACATCGCAGAGCATACCCACGGCAGGAAGGCTTGACTGAGGCGGGACGTCTCGGGCCTGTGCCTCGAAACGCATTCGTAAATTCTGATGATTTGGAAGGTCAAAAGCAAGGGAGAATTCCATGCACTGCGGTCAGCCGATCATGCACCAACACTCGTTCAGTTTGGCGTGACAGATCGTGTTGGACGAGGGCTGTCGTCGACTCGAGAGTTCTGCCTAACTCGCGATCCTGAGTTGAAACGTTGACCGGCCAGTAGTCGCAGCCGATACTAGCGCCCATTGCTTTGTCCCGCCATCAGAACGTGTTCAACTCGATTGCCTTACCCGATGACCTCACGTCACGGCCGATTCTCAAGGAGCCTCGCGGATGTCTAGTTCCGTTCGCATCATCGCTACAGCGTGTCCCGGGTCGTTCTCCGAGCATGTTCGACGTCCACTCCTGACTCGCATCCTGCTCGCCATTGCGGCGGCTTGGGCCTGTTGTGCTGCAAATGCCGCAGAGGCCGCGGATGCCGTTCGAGTCCCTAATATCGTGGTCATCCTCGCCGACGACCTGGGCTACGGCGACTTGGGCTGCTATGGTCATCCGCTCATCAAGACGCCCAATCTCGATCGACTCGCCCAGCAGGGCATGCGGTTCACCGATTGTCACAGTGCCGGCAGCGTCTGCTCGCCGTCGCGGAGTGCCATTCAGACCGGCCGAACACCGTTTCGCAACGGGGTCTTTACCTGGATCCCCGAAGGGAGCCCGCTACACTTGCGGCGCAGCGAGATCGCGCTGGCTTCGCTGCTCAGCCAGGCCGGCTACGACACGTGTCACGCGGGCAAGTGGCATCTCAACGGGCAGTTCAACAAACCCGAGCAGCCGCAGCCCAACGATCATGGTTACCATTGGTGGCTGGCGACCCAGAACAACGCCGCGCCCAATCACCTGAACCCGACCAATTTTGTCCGCAATGGCCAACCGACGGGCCTGATGGAAGGCGCGTCGTCGGGCTTGGTGGTCTCGGAGGCGGTCAACTGGCTCAAGCAGCGGCGCGATCCGCAGAAGCCGTTTTTTATCACCGTCTGTACTCACGAGCCGCACGCCCCCATCGAGTCTCAAACGCGATTCATGGAGCACTACAACGACCTGCCGGACCCTGAGGTGCGGCAGCATCATGGCAACGTCACGCAACTCGATCATGCCTGCGGCACGTTGCTCGGCGCGCTTGATGAGCTGAAGCTCGCCGACAACACGCTCGTGATCTTCACCAGCGACAACGGACCCGAGGGGGACGGCGTCAGCAAGCGGTTCCGGGGCTCGACAGGCGGCCTGCGCGGCCGCAAGCGCGACATGTACGAAGGGGGCCATCGCGTGCCGGGCATTGTTCGCTGGCCAGGACATATCCAGCCCGGCTCGCGCTGCGAGCAGCCGGTCATCGGCTCCGATTGGTTCACCACCATCTGCACCGTCACGGGCGTAAAGCTGCCCACCGACCGGACCATCGACGGCGCGAGCGTTGTCCCCGCGTTCACTCAAGCGCCCATCGAGCGCAAGGTTCCCATGTACTGGCGTTACCACTTTATGCCCAGCCCGATGAAAATGGCCCTACGTGACGGTGACTGGAAGATTCTTGCCAGTGCCAAGCTCGATGCCTTCGAGCTGTACAACCTGCGGACCGATTTGCACGAGCGACACAATCTGACCGAGATGGAGCCGGCCAAGTTCGCCGCTATGAAACAGCGGCTGATCGAACTCAACTCGCAAATCGAGGCCGAGGGGCCCGGCTGGTGGCGCGACGCGGTCGAGCAGTCGGGCAAGGCCAAGGCCCCAGCCAAGGCCAAGGCCAAATCGCTCTAATCGCCTCGATTTGTTCGCATCCTGTGCGCGACCCTGGACACCTCTGCGACGCTCGTTCAGAATGGGACCGGAGCGGACACCGGCTCGGCTGTTTCCTTCGTCTCACGAAAGTTGAACCTCATGGACTTGCAGAAGCGAATCGAGCAACTGGAGAAGGAACGCTGGCTCTACGTGATGCTCGGCGTGTTCGGTGCCTTGGCCGGCCTTGCCGGTGCCGGTGTCGCGGTGCTCAAAGGGGGCGGGTCGGCCGGCGGGGTCGTCAACGCTTCGTCCATCTCGCTCAACGATGCCAAAGGCCAGTTGCGGGCACGGTTGGCGGTTGACGACAAAGGCTTTGCCGCCCTCACCTTCTACGATGAAAGCACCCGACGCCCGTTGCAATTGGTCGGCCTGAACAAGGCTGGCGAGGGACAACTCCTAACCTACTCGAGAGAGGGAACCGCGCAGATCGAACTGCGCGTGAATAACGCCGGACGTCCGCTGCTCTCGTTGAACGATGCACAAGGTAAGCAACGCGCGACGCTCAGCTTGGAAACCGACCCCAATCTCGATCTGCGAACCTCTGACGGCAAAAAAGCGGTCTCGCTGCACGGAGCCGCCACAGGGCAGATCAGTGTGACAGACACCAAGACCGGCGCGGGACAAAGCCTGACCACGACCGGCGTCAAGCCCGTCGCCGCCGCCACGAAGTAATTACCCCTGCCGTTACTTGTCCGCCTTGGGCAGCGCGCGGATCTGAATCTGCTTGGCGTCCCAGCCGAGCTTTGCGGCCGTGTCTGTCGCATAATCCCAGCCGCTCTTGTCGGAGAGATACATCCGCACCTGCGAGCGCTCGGCTGCCAGCGCCACCGCTTGCGGCATGTCCAGGTACCGCAGCACGTTCAGGTAGCAAGGCCCTGCGCGATGCGAAGTCGGCAGATGCCACAGATCGAGCCGCTTGATGTTGGGCTCGAACAGCGACGCATACAGCGCCGTGCCCGCCGAGTGCCGCTGCCCTTGTAGCCACAACGGCACGTCGCGCGCCACATCGAGCGTCCGCAGCGACTGAATCGCCCGACGAGCGTCGTACACCTGCATGCCGTCGAGCGTTTCGCCCAACAGCATGAAGCGGCGGCGAATCTGCACCTGCTTTTTCTCGCTGGGATCGAACGCCGTCGGACCCACGCCGCGCGGCGCGACGTAGGCCATGCCCCACTTGAATGACTGGAACATCTTGCGCGTCTGCTCGTAGGCTTTCGCATCAGGCTCGACGGATTGCTCGTCCTTGAACTGCTCGGCGAACCCCGGCCGCAGCGTGGAGAGCAACTCGCGCCAGCCGGTGTCGTCGAGTACGTTGAGCACCAGCAGATCGTCACGCTCGTCGTTGGCGCGGCGCAGCACGTACAGCCGCAAGTCGACCGTCGGCTGGCTCGTGTAGTCATAGGCGGCGAGCCGCATCCCGTCCTTTTCCACACTCCAGGCCGGCCGTACATTCAACGCGCCGCCGTCAGCGGGCCAAGCGCGGAACGACTTAGCCCGCAAGGCCGAGAGCCAGCCGTCTCGCTGCGACTGCCAGTCGCTCACACTCGCCGGGAGCTTGGGCTCGGCCTGCGGCACAAATGTCTCGTGGATCGTCGTGTTCAACTGATCGCTGGGCAACTGCTTGAACACCTTGAGCTGCTCAGGCTCGAACAGCTTGCGGGCCGCGTGTTCGATCGGCGGATCCTCTTGCTTCAGAAAGCGGTTGAACCAGCGAAAGGCCGCCACCTGCAACTCGGCCACGTCCCAGTGCGGACCTTCGCTAATCTGCAAGCCAAGCTGCTTGTTCGCGTCGTGCAGTCGATAAATGCCACGCACCTTCTGATGCAATCGCTCGACCCCCTCCAAAGGGAAGATCGGGTCTTTGTCCGTGTTCGTAATCAGCAGCGAGCGCGGCGCGACCATCGCCGCGACCTGCGGGTAGTCCCAGCGATACGTGTTGAGCATGTACATGCAATCGCAATGACCATCGACGACGCCATCGACCACGTGATTTTGCAGATCGACAATGCCAGCCACGGGCACGGCGGCCTTGATCCGCTCGTCGACCGACGCAATCCACCAACTGTACGAGCCGCCGCCGCTCCGCCCCGTCACGCCGAGCCGCTCGGGATCGACCTCGCTGCGCGACTGCAAGTAATCGAGCGCGCGGATGCAGTTCCAGGCCTCGACCCCGGTGGGCGTGTAGCCCCGCGCGAGCCACCACCACATGCCGTAGCGATGCGTGCCGTGATGAATCCCCTCGATCTCGCCGAGTTGCAGCGTGTCGATCACCAGGCAGACATAGCCGTGTCGGGCAAACCAGCCCGCGTGATGCTGATAGTGGGCCTTGCCACCATAGGCCACGCCATCCTTCTTCACCTGGGCATGACCACAGACATACAGCACCGCGGGCGCTTTGGCCTTCAAGTTTTTCGGTATGTACAAGTTGCCGGTCACATACAGCCGCGGCCGAGATTGAAAGTGAACGTTCTCGACCGTGAACTCGTCATGCTCGACACGACCGGTGATCTGGGCTTCAAGCGGCGTGCGCTCGGGCAGCGGATCGAGTCCGAGCATCTCGCGCAGCTGCCGATGATATTCGCCCCGCTGTCGGGTCCAATCGTCCAGTGACTTGACGTCGGTCAAGCTCGTGTCGGCGATCGCCTGGGTGCGGTTCTTAAAATACTCGACCAGCATCGCGTCACCGCGACGCGTATCGATCGTCGGCTCCGCTGAGAGGAGCGTGCCAACCATCAGGAGCAGACCACCGCAGAGCATCATTCGGACGAACATGGAACTCGACTCCTCGCAGGACAACTGACACGGGCCATTAAGCCCATGAACCAGCGTCGATCTTAGAGGATGCGAGATGGCGGAGCAAATTGGAAGAAAGGGGTGAGGGGTGAGGGGTGAGGGATGAGGGATGAGAACGGAGCGCTCTCGCGTGAGCCTGCCTTCCATTTATCACTTAGCACTTAGCACTTTGCATTCTGCGCAGCAGCAAGCCTCACGCTCGAACGAGCGACCCAACCCCCTCGTTAACGTCCCCCCTCGTTCTGAATGCACCATAGATGCTTAAAAGTGCGGAGAAAGATTTGCCCGTTCGAGATGGCCAGCGAGGAGTTCGTTGATTCGCCGTTGCTCAGTTTGTTGACGGACAGCAGCTCATAAACAGGCTTGGCGGCAAAGACGAGCGTTTCTCCGTTGCGCATGAGCACATACAACCGGCCATCGGCGTGAACCATCGAGCCCCAAGTCGAGGCGCCGCTGCCGGGGCGCTTCTCGATTTTCCATTGCTCCTCGCCGGATTGCAGGTTGTAGCATCGCGGTACGCCGTTCTCGTCGACAATGTAGACGTTCCCGTCGAGCACCATGCCGGAGCCGACTCGCTGGGTGTTTTTTGGGTGGAGCCAAAGACGATCGGAGGTAATATCGCCCGTGCCCCCCAGCTTCACCGCGAGCGCCGAACCGCCGTAGCCGGACATGCCGACCGCGACCCCGTCGCCATAGAGGGGCGAGGCATAGCAGTAACTGTTCAGGCCCTGACATCGCCAGATTTCCTTGCCCGTCTTCGGATCGAATCCATAGAGGAACCCGGTCTTGCCTTCAGGCTGGCCTTTGACATCGCGCGAGTAGCCCAAGATGAGCTGATCTTGTTCGTTCACCTTGGTGATGATGGGCGTTGACCATGACCCGTAAGTGTGATCGTGTTCCCAGACGGTTTTGCCCGTTGCCTTGTTGACGGCCAGGAGAAAGTTTCGCCCCTTCGCATCGTTTGGGCCACACCAGAGAATGACCCACTCGCCATAGATCACGGGCGAGGCACCATTGCCGAAGGCATGTTCCCAACTGCCCAGGTCCGTGCGACTCCAAAGTTCCTTGCCGCTGAAGTCATAGCAGTACATGCCTGCCGAGCCGAAGCTCACGACCGCCCGCTCGCCGTCGAGAGCCGGCGAGGCATTGCAGTACCAGCTCTCGTTCCAGTTCCGTTCCTTCGCAGCATAGGCGACATCCTTCTGCCAGAGCAGTTGGCCGTCAGCTCGGGCGAAACACAACAGGCTACGCTGCGAGCCTCCCTTGTTGGCTTGCGTAAGAAAGATTTTGTCGCCCCAGACGACGGGAGTTGAGTTGCCTTGATTCTCGAGCGATATTTTCCACTTGACGTTTTCCTTGTCGCTCCAGGTGAGGGGAATGTTCTTCTCCTCGCAGAAGCCCTGGCCGGTAGGCCCGCGCCAAGCTGGCCACTCGGCGGCACGTGTCGGCGCGCTGATGAGCAGGAGGATGCACAAGGCTGCGAGTCTTGTCATGATAAGGCTTCCAGTTATTCGGTGAACGATGGTTCGAGATGGTAGCCGCGGTCGCCGCACGGTAGCCAATAGCTTTACACATGGCGCAGGCACGTGCAAGCGTTGTGAACGTCGCTTGCCCATCGCAGTACAGCCGTAGCGAGCCGATGGCAGCCCGACCGTGGCCAACAAGTCCGAGCGAGTGGCGGTGGATAAAAAAATGAAAATTCAGTCCGCACGAGAGGCATCGGCGGGGGCGCAGTGCTAAAATGACCACGGCCTCAGGCTCAAGTAAAATGCCGAATGCCGGCTTTTTTTGTTGCAAGCTTATTCATACGGAGAGAAACATGCGTCGCTGGCTGCTGACCCCGCTGGTGTTCATGACACTCCTTGGCACGTTGCAAGCGCAATCGGCCGAAGAGAAAGTTCGCAACGACAAAAAGCGGGTTGAGGGGGAAGGCACTTGGCTGTACGGTGATCTTGCCAAGGGCTTTGAAGTCGCCCAACAGAGCAACAAGCCGATCGTGGTGATTCTGCGTTGCTTGCCGTGCAAAGAGTGCGTCAAGCTCGACGACGAGTTGATCGACGGCGACGCGCGGATCAAGCCGTTACTCGAACAGTTTGTGCGCGTGCGGATTGTCTCGACCAATGGGCTCGACCTGTCGCTGTTTCAATTCGATACCGACCAATCGTTCGCGGTCTTTTTTTTGCATGCCGATGGCACGATCCTCGGTCGCTTCGGCACGCGATCGGACCGTACCGAGTGGATCGGCGATGTGTCGATCGATGGCTTGTCCAAGGCGATGCAAAAGGCGATCGATCTGCACAAGGTCTACCCGCAGGTCAAAGCGTCGCTCGCCGGCAAGCGTGGTCCCGCCCCTGAGTTTACCCGTCCCGAGAAATTCCCAGACCTCGCGGTTCGCTACAAGTCGACGCTCGACTACGAAGGCAAGGTCGCGGCCAGTTGCATCCATTGCCATCAGATCGGCGATGCCATTCGAGACACCGCGTTTCAACGCAAACAACCCTTGCCGGACGAGGTCTTGTTTCCTTACCCGCATCCCAAAGCAATTGGCCTGATCCTCGATCCGAAAGAACGGGCAACCGTGACCAGTGTCTCGCCCGACAGCATTGCGTCGCAGGCCGGCTTTCGCGCCGGCGACCTGATCGAGAAACTGCAAGGTCAACCGCTGCTATCGATCGCCGATGTGCAATGGGTGCTCCAGGGAGTGCCGTCGAACGGTGGCGCGGTGTTGGCCGACGTGATTCGCGACGGCCAAGCACAACAGCTCACGCTCAAGCTGCCAGCGGGATGGCGCGCGCTGGATGATATCTCATGGCGCGCGAGCACCTGGGGGTTGCGTCGTCGGTTGCTGGGTGGCATGTTCTTGCGTCCGCTGTCGGAGGAGACCCGAGCCCAGCTCAAACTGCCGACCACCACGCTCTCGTTGCAGGTGAAGTACGTCAACACGGCCCAAGCGGCCTATCGTGCCGGGGTGCGCGTGGACGACGTGCTGGTCGGCCTCGACTCGCGCACCGATTTGCTCCGCGATGGCGATCTGATCGCCTACGTGCTGCGCCATAAACAGCCGAAAGAAACGTTGACACTGAACTTATTGCGTAACGGCACCCCGGTAACAGTGTCGTTCACCATGCCCGAGTGAAGAAGATGAATTTGACACGGTCGAGGAGGACCCAATGGTGTGGGGCTCACGCCAAGCAGAACGCATGACAACCTTCCATGCAAACAGGTAGGCTATACGAGGATCGGACAACGGTAGACACATGTCGCTCGTCGCCCGGCCGTGTGCTGCGATTGGATGGAGATCGATGCGGTGATCACGCCAGCTCGACCAGCGGGAGCCCACCGTTATCCGGCCTCGCGTTGCTCGCCGAGGCTCCATCACAGCACAGAATTCAAATCATCCGCTCGCCAGGCTGGCGCGGGGAGTCGATGACGCCACTCATCGCTACTGCTTCTGCGGCTCGACGACCCCTTCGACGCAGATCGCCTTTTGCCCCTTGAATGCGCCAGCCTTGGCGCGGAACTTGGGCACGTCTTCCACACGCACCTCGAGCGGCTGGTGTATGTCTTGCTCCGTGGCAATGATGTCGCCGATCCGCAAGCCAATCAGATCGTGCGTCGTGATCTTCGTCTCTGCCAGCACCACGACCACCTCGGTGAGCGCCCCACGCAAGTTGCGTTCGATCATCGCGGCCGACTCGGGCGAGGTCTGCCGCTTGCCGAACGATACCCAATTGTTGTTCGACAACTTGTTGCTGATCCGCTCGATCGAGTTGAACGGGATGCACAAATTGAGCATCCCACGAACGTCGCCCACCGTGATCTCGAAACTAATGAGCACGACGACTTCGTTCGGCGGCACGATTTGCACGAGCTGCGGGTTGCTCTCGACGCGGACGACTTGCAAGTCGAGCGAGACCACGTTCTCCCAAGCGCGTTTCATCTCGTTCAGAAACAACGACGTGATGCGATTCACGAGCCGCAGTTCGATCTCGGTGAGTGGGCGACGCGCCGGCGGAGTCCCTTCACGACCGCCGCCGAGCAGGCGATCGATGATCGGGTACAAAATCGACGGGTTCAAGTCGAGAATCAAATGCCCTTCGAGCGGGTCGGCCCGCAACACATTGAAGCAGGTGGGGTTCTCCAGACTGAACACAAACTCGCTGTAGGTGAGCTGGTCGGCGCTGGTCAGCTTGACTTCGACAATCGAGCGGAGCAGCGTCGACAACGCCGCGCCGAAGCTGCGGCCAAACCCCTCGTGCAACGTTTGCAACGCCTTCATCTGCTCCTTGCCAACACGCTCCGGGCGGCGAAAGTCGTACGGCGTGACTTTCTCTCGCATCTTGGCCGGTGCCGCCGCCGGTGCAGGCGCGGCCTTCTTGGGAGCGGGAGCCTCGGCCGGTGCCGCCTGACGCGGCTCATTGCCCGATAGCAACTGCTCGATCTCAGCCTGCGAGAGTACTTCGTTGCCAGTGCTCATCGATTGCGTCCTTGCTCACAAATGGCGCTGACACTCCGGTCCGTGGAGCGTCGTGTGCCCTCAGGGGCGTTAGCTGCGTATCTGTCCGCTGCCGTGAACCACGTACTTGTAGGTCGTCAACTCGTTCACGCCACACGGGCCGCGCGCGTGAAACTTGTCGGTGCTGATCCCAATCTCGGCGCCGAGTCCAAACTCGCCGCCGTCATTAAACCGGGTGCTCGCATTGATCATCACCGCCGACGAGTCGATCCGCGCGGCAAACTCGCGGGCCGCGTTCAAGTCGGTCGTAATGATCGCCTCGGTGTGCTGCGAACTGTAGCGATTGATATGCTCGATGGCGTCGTCCAGCGAGTCGACCACGCTGATCGAGATGATCGGCCCCAAGTACTCGGCGGCAAAGTCTGCCTCGCTGGCCGCGACCGCTTGCGGCAAGTATCGCCCCGCACGCTCGTCGGCCCGCAACTCGATACCGCGCTCGCTGAGCGCCGCTCCCACGCGGGGCAAAAAGCTCGCCGCGACATGCTCATGCACCACCAGCGACTCGGCCGCGTTGCACACGCCCTGCCGCTGACACTTGGCGTTGATCGTGATTTCCAAGGCCATCTCCAAGTCGGCGGCCGCGTCGACGTACACATGACAGTTGCCGTTAAAATGCTTGATCACCGGCATGCGGGCCTCGGCCGTCACGCGACGGATCAGGCTCTCGCCCCCGCGCGGAATGGCGACGCTGATGTACTCGTTGAGTTGCAGCAGATGACCCACCGCGGCTCGATCGGTCGTGGTCACCAACTGCACGGCGTCACGCGGCAAGCCCGTGGTCGCGGCCGCCGCGGCGAGCAACTCGACGATCGCGCGATTCGAGTGCGCCGCCTCCTTGCCCCCACGCAAAATGACCGCGTTGCCGCTCTTCACACAGATGCCGGCCGCATCACTCGTCACGTTCGGTCGCGATTCGTAGATAAAGAACACAACCCCCAACGGAGCGCGCACCTTGTTCACCACCAATCCGTTGGGACGCACCGTCGACTCGATCACCTGACCGATCGGCTCTCCTTGCTGGGCGATCTCGCCGAGCGCCTGCGCCATCGACTCGATCACCTGCGGGGTCAGCCGCAGGCGGTCGATCGCCGCCGGGCTGAGCCCAAAACGGGGCGCCGCCTCAAGGTCGAGTTGATTGGCCGCCGCGAGTGTCGAGTGCGACGCGCGGAGCAGCCGCGCCGACTCACGCAGATAGGCCCCCTTTTGCGCCCCGCTCGCGCAGACCAACGCGCGCGACGCAGCCTGCGCGCGCTGGGCCAACACGCGGCAGTAACTCTGCAAATCGTTCGTCTCGGCAATCGCCATGCGTCGGGGTCCTAACTCAGGTGACTTTGCGCAAGTATCGTTCAGCCGTGGCTGTAGGTCAATGCCACTCGACTGCCTCAAGTCGTTCAACGGACATGATTTAGAGCAATTCTCGCCGCCGACTTATCGACCGTGCCGCTCGAAACGGTTTTCGCCGACTCATTGGCCCCCTAAACTGTCAGAGAGACCGAACGACTCCGTCGGGTTCGCTGCGGTCATGTCCGGGGCCTCGCTTCTCAGGTCACGATCTTGTCGCAACCGCAGATACACCAGGGGCATCCATCATCCACCGCTGTGCTCATCCACTGGGCCGCGCTCATGCTCTGCGCGTCGATCAGCGGCTGCTCGGGCAGTCAGTCAACGAGTGAACCGACCGACGAAAAGCTCAAGCAGTCTGAACAGGAAAAGCTCAAGCCGCTCGTGATGCAACGAGCGACCACGTTGCCAGCAGCGGCAGCAACTCCGGCCCTGCTCGCCAAGCCAGGGCACTGGAGCGCGCTGCGCGTCGAGGCCCACGCCCGGCATGAGGACGTTCGTGGACCGTGGGTCGTCGAGCTGACGACCGCCAAGGGGCAGCCGCTCTCGATGGACAACCCGAGCTGCGTGGTCTCGACCCAGCGCGAGGTCGTGTTGCCCAAGCAGCAGTTGCGTCCGCTCGAACAGTTGATGTTCGTCCCAGCTTCGGCCGAGCAGGCCAACTTGAATCTCACGCTCCGCTCGTCGCGCGGGGCCCCCTCGTCGGCCGCGCTCAACTCGTCGCTGACACTGCTCGCCGCGTCACAGTACCTGGCCTTGGTCATCTCGGGCGAGCCGACCGGGTACGCATTTCTGGCCAACCACGACTGGGTCCGGTTCGCCCACGACGAATTCGAGTCGACCTCGGGAGCGCACTACCGGCTGCTCAGCGTGGGGCAAGGGGCAACTGCGCTGCCGCGTAGCGCCCTGGCCTGGACCGCCATCGCCGTGCTGATATGGGATCGCCGCGACCCGGCCGACCTGCATCCTGACGAGCAGCAGGCTCTGCTCGATTGGTTGCACTGGGGTGGCCAGTTGGTGGTCAGCGGGCCCGAATCGCTCGAGTTGCTGCGAGGCTCGTTTCTCGAACCCCACCTAAGCGCCACGGTCGATGAGACCGTCGCGCTCGACGACTCGACGCTCAAGCTGTTCAATGAGCCCCCTTGGCAACATCCCGGCGCGGCCCTCAAGTGGGTCAAGCCGTGGTCGGGAGTGAGACTCGCGCCGCTCCCCACGGCCCACACACTGCTCGCGGCCGACGCGTTGCCGCTGGTCGTCGAGCGCCGTGTCGGCGCGGGGCGCGTGGTCGTCACCGCGTTTCGGCTCAATCAAAACGAGTTCATCAACTGGCCCGGCTGCGAGCCCTTTTGGAACGCCTGCCTGCTGCGTCGTTTGCCACGCGTGTTCCAGCAGACCGCCGAGCATTTCACGAGCGTGAGTTGGGTCGATCATCCGCGACACGAAGCGGCGCTGGTCACCGATGTGCGATGGTTCTCGCGCGATGTGGGCAAGCCGCAGCTTCGGTCGGCTGAAGCCAAGCCGTCACCCCAGCTCCTCGCAGCACCGTTGAACGCTTCGGTCGACCCGGCGATGCTCGCGTCGATTGGGCCGGGCTTGGGGGCCTGGGACGATTTCAATCCGGTGGCGAACGCGGCCCGGCAGACCCTCGTCGAGGCGGCGGGGATTGTCGTGCCCGAGCGGAGCTTTGTGCTCCGGCTCCTGGGAGTGTACATCGTGCTCTTGGTCCCCGTGAATTGGTTGCTGTTCCGAGTGTTGGGGCGCGTCGAATGGGCCTGGCCAATGGTCGTCGTGTTGGCACTGGTTTTTACCGCCGCGGTGACTTACTTGGCGCAATTGAACGTCGGCTTCGCGCGGTCCCGCACCACGGTGGCGGTGGTTGAGCTCCCCGCGAGACACCACCGCGCGCACCTCACGCGCTACACGGCGCTTTATAGCTCGCTCGGCACTCGCTACGACGTGCGTGTCCAGCATCCGACGGGCTTGGTGCTGCCCATGGCCTTGGGGGCCGCGCCGCCCCGCGAGGCGCCCATGCATGTTTCACTCGAACGAGAACTGAGTTCGGCCGATGACGGAGCACCTGAGGGAAGCAACACCGTCCGACTCACCGGCTACGAAGTCGGCTCCAACTCGACCGGCCTCATCCACAGCGAACAGCTTTACGATCTCGGCGGCTCGATCGAACTCATCGAGCGAGACCAACGCTGGCGGCTCACAAATCATACGCGGCACGCGATCACCGGGCTCGTCGTCGCGCAACAAGGCGAGCAGCGACGCTTCGCCTGGTGCGAGCGGCTTGAGGGGGGAGTGAGCGTCGACTTGGCCAGCGAAACCGACTTGGCCGACCGTGAAAAATGGCTGGCTCGATTTAATCACCTGCGCGGCTTGGCCGCGGTGGCCGTCGATCAACCGCGGGATGGCATACGGTTGATCGGGTGGATCGATGAAGACTTGCCGGGGCTGGACGTGCGCCCCGTCGCGGCCCAATCGCGGCATCACACCTTATTGCTGGCCCACCTGCGCGAGCCCGCCTGGGAACCGCTCGTGTTCGACTCCAATGCTCGTCCGCTGGCGACAAAACAATCCCCGTTAACGATCGGGCCGGACACAAAACCATGATCGAACTTGTCGACTTCGGCAAACGTTATGGCGACTTTACGGCCGTCGAGGGGCTCAGCCTTAAGATCGAGGCGGGCGAATTGTTTGGCTTCATTGGTCCCAACGGCGCGGGCAAAAGCACCACGATCCGCTTTCTCGCCACGCTGCTCAAACCCACCACGGGCGATGGTCTCGTGGCGGGGCACAGCGTGCGGCGCGACCCGCTCGCCGTGCGACGCGCGGTCGGCTACATGCCAGACAATTTCGGCGTGTATGACGGTATGAAGGTGTGGGAGTTTTTGGACTTTTTCGCCGTCGCCTACCAGATTCCTCGCGAGGCGCGGCGGCGCGTGATTGGTGACGTGCTCGAATTGCTCGACCTGACGCACAAGCGCGACGATTACGTCAACGGACTGTCGCGCGGCATGAAACAGCGGCTCTGTTTGGCCAAAACGCTGGTCCACGACCCGCCGGTGCTCATCCTGGACGAGCCCACCAGCGGCCTGGACCCCCGCGCTCGGCTCGAAGTCAAAGCCCTGCTGCGCGAATTGCGACGAATGGGAAAGACGATCCTGATATCCAGCCACATCCTGAGCGAGTTGGCCGACTGCTGCACCTCGATCGGCATCATCGAGCGCGGGCAACTTTTAATGCACGGCCCGATCGACGACGTGTATCGCCGCATCGCGCGGAATCGGATCATTGAGATCCAACCGGTCGATCAGTTGGACATCGCCGTGGCGATCGTGCAGCGCTTGAGCGAGGCCCGCGACGTGCGGGTGGAAGGTGGTCGGGTGATCGTTGAGTTGGCCGGTGACGACGAATTGGTCGCGCGATTGCACGATCAACTCAATCAGGCCGGGGTGCGACTGGTGTCGTTTTATGACAAGCCGCCCACGCTTGAGGACGTGTTTATGATGGTCACCAAGGGGTTGGTGAATTAGGAAAGCTACATCGAGCTTGCCGAGGTCATTCAAGGTTGGCTCGACAAGCGGTCGATGGTGTGGAATGTTATATCGTCGCATGACCGGCGGCAGAGTCGCCGGCCTGGGGTATCAGCCTGTCCATCCGCCAGAAAGCCTTGTGCGCCATGATTTACTGCTATACCCCAGACGACTCGAGCACCTGTGGTGGCGTGCGGAAGATTTATCGTCATGTCGACGTTTTGAATCGCAACGGGTTCCCGGCCCGAGTGATGCACACGAAGCCGGGCTTCCGTTGTACGTGGTTTCAGAACGACACGCCGGTTGTGTACACCGAGTCGACGCAGTTGACACCGGCCGACTATTTGGTCGTGCCCGAGATTTGGGGCCCGCGGATGGCGCGGCTCGCGCCGGGTATCAAGAAGGTGATCCTCAATCAGAACGGTTACTTGACCTTCCGCGGCTACACGCTCGACAAGAACGATCGCGAGACGCCCTACCAGAGCCCGGAGGTGGTCGCGACGATCACGGTCAGCGAGGACAGCGTGCGTTACTTGCAGTACGTGTTTCCCCAGCATCGCGTGCTGCGGATGCACTACGCGATCGATCAGTCGATGTTTTACCCGGTGAACACGAAACGCAAGCAGATCGCGGTCATGCCGCGCAAAAACCCCGACGACGTCTTGCAGGTGGTCAGCATGCTCAAGTTGCGTGGCGTGCTCAGCGACTTTGACATTCTGCCGATTCAAAACATGACGCACGAGCAAGCCGCGGCGGCGCTGCGTGACTCGGCCATTTTTCTCAGTTTTTCGTCGATTGAGGGGTTTGGCTTGCCACCGGCCGAGGCGATGGCCTGCGGCTGCGTGACGATCGGCTATCACGGTCGCGGGGGCAAGGAGTTTTTCCGCCCCGAGTTCTCTTACCCGATCGAGTTTGGCGACATCGAGGGGTACGCGCGGACGGTCGAAGCCGTGTTGAACCAGTTCCGCGTCGATCCCACCCCGCTCTGGAACCAAGCGGCGCTCGCGTCGCAATATATTCGACAACACTACAGCGAGCAGGTCGAAGAGTCCGACATCGTACAGTGCTGGAAGACGATCACGGGGCGCGTGTAAGGGACGCTCAGGGAGCGGTTAGTTCGATCCCGAGCGTTTGAGCGTGGCGAGTCGTTCGCGTAAAAAAGCAGCGACGGCGGCGCCGAGTTTCTGGTTGCCGGCGGCCGTTAAGTGCACGCCGTCGGCGGTGATGAACGCAGCCGCCTCTTCAGGCGAGCCGAGTGCCGCGCGAAGATCATTCACGGGCACATCGAGTTCCTTCATCACCGCTTGAGCGATCGTGTTGTATTGCTCGGTGCTCGCATTGAGCAGTTCGTAGTCGCGGCCAACGCGAGCTTGCGCTGCGCGTTCGTCCACAATCGGCGTGGTCAGCGCGAAGTAAACCGTCGCTTTCGTCTCGGTTCGCAAACGTCGGACAATCTGGCGCAAATTCGCGGCGTACTCCTCGGGCGAGACCTGAAATTTGCCCGTCGCCTGGAACCGTTTCGTGTCGTGAATGCCGCAGTTGAAATGCACGATCGCGGGCTGCTCGCGGATCGCCCAGGCCTCGATGTTCTTGAGCACATTGGCGCTGTCGCCACCGTTCGCTGGGGGGCTCACAATTTGAAGCTGCTCGCCGAGTTGCTTGATGACGATGGGCGCGTAGGCCAGACGGATCGAGTCGCCGATGAGCACAACCTTGGGGCGAGATTGCGGCGTAGGCGCGTCAGCACAGCGCGCCGGTGACGCCATCCATAACGATATCAACCCGAGTGCAAGCCATTTCATGACGGTACGCTCAACAATCTGCCAGGAGGGTTTTGACCACGCGTGGGCCTTACTTGGGGAACTCGATCTTCGCTTTTTTCAAGCCTTCGCGGAGCTTTTCCAGGTCGCACTTATCAGGGTCGAGCCAAACGATCAACCGGGTCTGCTGGCGATCGAATTCGGATTGCTCGACACCGTCGATTTTCGCGGCCGTTTGGCAGACGTTCAACCGGCAAGCTTTGCAATCGGGAATCGAGACCGCAAGCTCTTCACGCTTGAGTTTCGCGCGGGACTCGCCCAGCAGCGGCTTGATTGTGAACATGCCAAACGACACTTGTCGCAGGCGATTGTCGATCTGCTGCTGAAGCGTCTCGGGCTTGGGTTGATGATTGGCCGGCGATTGAGGGAAGAGTCTGCGCATGTCGTAGGATAGCGTGATCTCATGCAGCTTCTCGTCGAGCTCGAGCAGTTGGAACTCGGACGCCTGGGTCAAATACTCGCGCAGGTCGTCGAGCTGTTCTGCCGAACCCAAGCCCATCAGACGATACCTGATGGTCTGTCGTTCGCTCGCCGGAGACTCAATCAACGGGGGCTTGGTGGATTCGACTTTCACGCTGACCGCGACGGGCACATGGGGCGGGTTCTGATGTGTGGGGGTGGTGGCAGGAACGATCGTCGGCGACATTTTCGGACGCGGGGCTTGCACCGGGCCCGAGGGAAGAAACAACTTGCTCTGCACGACTTCGTGCAGCAGGGTGCGGATGCCGCCCCCCTTTTGCTGAGTGCGGTTGACGAGGGCGTTCAACTCGCCTCGATCGCCGAACCCGATCGGCCGACCGGTTGCATACACGACGAATTGCTCGGCGAGATTCTTGAGCAACCGTTGCGTATCGGCAGCGAGCAACTCTTGAAATGCGCTGATGTTGGCAAACGTGCGACCGTCAGCCAACATGCCGGATGAATCAACCTTGGGGCCAAGCTTGAACTGAATGCCGATGAACTTGTCGATCGCGCCACGTTCGGGCGTGTCCCCTTCGCCGATCGAACGATATCGGTCTCGCGCTCCACCGATGACATCGAACGACTCGAGCGCGAAGCCCGGCGGATCGATCTTCGAGTGGCACGAGGCGCACACGGCAATCGAGCGGTGTTTGTCGAGTTGCTCGCGAATGGTCGTGGCTCCCTGCACGTCGGGCTCGACGGCGGGAATGTTCGGTGGCGGCGGCTCAGGTGGTTGACCCAAGAACCGGGCCATGACAAACGCGCCACGCGGAACGGGGGACGTGGTCGTGCCGTTGGCGGTCACTTTGAGCACCGCGGCCTGAGTGAGAAACGCGCCGCGTGGGCAGCCGGCGGGAAGCGGCACGCGCCGAATCTGCGAGCCCACGACTCCCGGCACGCCGTAGAGTGTGGCGAGCTTTTCGTTCAGCATCGCAAAGTCGGAGCGCACTAGATAGCTGGCATTGAGATCCTTGTCGAGCAGTTCACGGAAATAGGCCCGGCTCTCAGCCATCATCGAGTCTTGCAGATAGGGGCTGAATTCAGGGTACAACTTGCGATCGGGATCGTTGGCCGCGATCTTGCGCAGGTTGAGCCATTGGCCCAGAAAATCGTCGACGAAGCGCTGTGACCGCGGGTCGCTGAGCATGCGCTCGACTTCCTCGCGGAGCGTTTTTCCAGGACGCAACTTCGCGCCGTCGGCGAGTGTCAGGAGCGTTTCGTCGGGCATCGAGTTCCAGAGGAAATACGAGAGCCGCGCGGCGAGCGCGTGGTCGTCGAAGTAATCGGACTGCTCGAGATGGTAGAGAAACTGCGGCGAGCAGAGCGCGGCCCGATAGGTTTGCCGCAGGGCGATCTCGAAGCATTCGCCCGCCGCGAGCCGCTCCTGAAAAATGGCCAGATATTCCTGCCGCGTCTCGTCCGACACCGGGCGACGAAAGGCGCGGGGCAGGAATGACGCCAGCAAACGATCAGCGTCGACGACGGGCCACAGGCTCGCCACGGTCCAATGTCCGACGGGTGGGTCGGGCTGGTTCGGGGCTTGCGTCTCGCGCCGTACTAGCTTGCGCTTGGGCGGTCGCACGCCAGCCTGGGCCTTCGGATCGAACGCCACCAGCGGCAGATCGCCGAACAATCGACGATGCGCCTCGGGAGGCCACACGTCGTGCAGTGGACCTTCGATCTCAATGTAATCGCAAGCGATGCCGGGGCCCGTGAACTCCATCGAGCGTTTGGGCTTGTAGTAGTTGGCGACCGGCGCCAGCGAGGCCGTGTTGAACCCGATCGTGTCTTTGAAGTTGAGCCACGTGGTCACTTCGTGCTGCTGCGGCTTGTTGGGGGGCGCATCGTAATAGCCCAGGATGTAGCTCGGATGACCGCCGCCGCGACCGTCATCCTGCAATTGCACGACCGAAAGCCTTGCCGCCTCGACGCCGCGCCCCGGGAGCACCGTGCCTTTGTCCCAGCCGAAACTCCAGAACGAGGTTTTGATTCGGTAGCGGCCGGGGTAGAGCGCGGCGAAGTCGTAGAAGTACGGCTTGAACGACTCATCTTCGTGACGGAACACGCCAACGCTCGCGTTACGCTTGAGGCTATTTCGCAGCACATTGATATGTTCAACCGCGCCGACATGCGCTCGAGCCTCGCCGGGCGAGAAGTCTGAGTCGGGCTTGCCATCGCGGAGCATGACGGCATCGCCATTCATGAGAATGTGATAGATATGCCGCGCGAGCGAGAAGCGGTGCGTCTGACGCAAGGGGGGCTGCGGCTGCACGGCAATGGCCATGTCGAGCGCCGCGTCGGCCGCTTCGACGTACTTCGACATATTGACGTGCGAGATGTCGAGCGCCGCGGCGTTCTTGTCGAAGTTATAGGCCGAGCCATCCTCGGGCAAGCCAGCCTGCAACGGAATACCATCGAGTTGCAATAGATCGCGCAGCGTATTCTCGTACTCGCTGCGCGTCATGCGGCGCAGCGGCGTGCGACCTTCGCGTTCGATGCGAGCCTTTTCCGCTGCAAGCAGATCGATTTGCAATTGCTTGGTGAACTTGGTGAGCTCGGCCGGCGGCGGTTGCTTGCTGTCCTTGGGGGGCATTTCGCCGGCGGCGAGCCGATCGTGTATTTTGACCCACACGCGGAACGACTCGCCATCGTCGAGTTGCTGTTTCAACTTGGCGAGATCGAGTCCCGCATCGGCCTTGTCACCGCTGTGGCAGTCGACGCAGTACGCGCGGAAGAATTCCGGCGCTGGCTCGACGCTCCAGCCGGGTGTCGTGGCGAACAGGGCCGTGATCAGAATCGCAAGGGAGCAGCGCGGTGACATGGCGAGTCGTTGGTAACCAGGAATAGAACGACGGCCACACGATCGAGCGCGGCCGGCTAGAATACGGTTCAGCATTGCACGGACCGTCGACCAACTCAGGCAAGTTCCAGGCCGGTCATCGTCCCCTTGGAAGTCGAGAAGCTGTCGGTCTCGATTCCCAGTCGATGCAACATCGACAAATATAAGTTGGACAACGGGTAGTTGTTCTTCTTGTCGAAGGCCAAGTGCTGGCCGTGCTTGAATCCGCCGCCGGCCAACAGCACGGGCAAATTCACGTTCGAGTGCGAGTTGGCGCTTCCCATGCACGTGCCATAGAGCACCATGGTGCGAGCGAGCAACGATTCGCCTTCTTCCTTCAGTTCGGCGAGCGCACTGAGGAACTTGCCCAAGGCGGCAAACTGCCCTTCCTCGTGTCCGCGCAACTCGGCGAGCACGTCAGGACGATTGCCGTGGTGCGTAATGTTATGGATCACGACCGTGTCGATGAACAACGACACGATCCGCGTCGAGTCGGTTTGCAGCGCCAGCTTGATCAGGTCGTACATTTGCTCTGAACGGGCGACGAACTCGCGCGAATCGGTAATCTCTTCCGGAGCGCCGACCGCGACGGTAGGCTTCGGACGATACTCCCATTCTTCCGCCGTGTGCAGTCGTTGCTCAAGTTCGCGGACCGAGGTGAAGTATTGATCCATGCGCGCTCGATCGGCGGGCGAGAGCGCGCGGCCGAGCCGCTTGCTTTGTTCGCCGACAAAGTCGAGCATGCTGCGGCCGCGTTGCAGCGCCTCGACATTGGCCGCCACCTCGTCGGCCTTGCCGGCAATGAACAGCTTTTGAAACAGCTTCTTTGGGCTCCGCTCGGCCGGGATCGGCGCGCCGCTGCGCGTGAAGCTCAGCGTTTGACCTTCGTTCGATACGGCCATGACCAGCGAACCGTATCGAGTCCGGTTGCCAAGATGCTCGGCCGCGTATTGATCGAGCGAGACTCCGTTGCGAAATCCGCCGCGCTCGGGATGGGGCGTGCCCGTCAAGAAGCACTTCTCGGCGGCATGAGCACCCGTCACGCCGGGCAAGCTTACCCCGCTCAACACCGTAAGCTGCTCGCGATGCGCGGCGAGTTTGTCGAGATACGGAGTCGATTCGTATTCGCGACCCGACTGCTCCGGAAAAAAATACTGCGGCAAAATGCCCATGTTCGTTTCGATGGCCACCATGCGTCGCGGCACATCGGCCTTGGCGGCACCCTGGACCGTGGACATCGCGTCGAGCCAAGGGAGTGCGATGGAGACTCCCGCTCCACGCAGCAGCGTGCGACGAGAGAGACGCGCGGTCGACGAAATCCGTTGCGGATACAGCATCGTGGTTGGCCCGGGAGGAGGGGTAAGTGCGCGGCACGCTCTCAAGAGCGGATTCTATAATAAGTCATCGGTTCCTACGGCGTCAAACTGATGCGGAGCAGACTTCAGGGGACCGCTTGAAATCGGATGTCCAACCAGGTCTCGACTTACATCCATGGTGGGCGATTCAAGGCTTGTTGTCTGAGCTAGGTTTGATAGAGTGGGAAGCCACCGGGATCGCCCGAGTGAATCAGCAAAAAATGCGTCCGTAGCTCAATTGGATAGAGCATCGGTCTTCGGAACCGAGGGTTGGGGGTTCGAGTCCCTCCGGG
>CAZZBK010000048.1:0-35865 GCA_964652155.1 uncultured Planctomycetaceae bacterium
CGTCACCGTTGTGGGTGGCTGGCGGTTTGCGAAGCAAACCCCGGCGAGTGACATGCGACACCGCCTCGAAGTGAGCCGGGGTTTGCAGACGCAAACCGCCAGCCACCCGCTGAATGACGCCCTGGATGCCAGCTCCTACGATTGACCAACTTTGAAGACGCTCACACGTGTCAATCGGGGGTCAAACTGCTCCGAGCCGGGGCTCACGTCCCCGGCTCGGTATCCATAGCTGGGCGCGGGGGTCCAAGAGCGATTTCGTGTGCCGATTTCGCTCACCCTAAATCTCGCCCCGCCTTGGGGATTTGATTTGACAACCCCCTGCCCTGGCGATTAACGTCATAGTGTGAGTTTATCCCAATTCCGGCGACCTTTACGCCGTCGGAGCGGGTCCCACCGTTGCCCACCTGCCTCTGGCACGCTGTCACGTTCCCGAAGCGTCGTGCTCCTGAAGCATCGTCCGTTTTCGCAAAGGCACCCATGCTATGAAGCGATTCATGGCCCTTTTCGTCGCGTTGAGCCTCGCCCTTGTGTCGAGTACCGCGCTGGCCCAGTTTCCAAAACTGACCGCCGCCTCGCCGCTGGGCATCGCCCCGGGGCAGACGGTCGACCTGACGCTCTCGGGCACCGCGCTGGCGAAACCCACCGGCGTCTGGAGTAACTTGAGCGCGAAATTCGAGCTGCCGACCGACGACAAGAAGAACGGGACCGCCGCCGACAAAGTGGTCTATCGAATCACCGTGCCTGCCGACGCGCCGCAAGGCACCTACGCGCTGCGAATTGCCACGCCCGGGGGTATCTCGAACCTGCGTCTCTTCACGGTCGACGAACTCCCCACCCTCCGGCAAGCTGCCAACACGACGCTGGCCACCGCCCAAGAACTGCAATTGCCCGTCGCGGTCGAAGGGAGCGTCAACGCCGAATCGTTCCATTACTTCAAGTTTCGCGGCGAGGCCGGCCAGCGGCTCTCGCTCGATGTGCAGGCCCGACGTTTGGGCTCGGCGCTCGATTCGGTCGTGCGGCTGCTCGATGCCACGGGGCGCGAACTGGCCTTTAGCGACGACGAAAACGCGACCGAGGCCGATAGCCGCTTCGCGATCCGGTTGCCCGCCGCGGGCGAATACTTCATCGAACTTCGCGACATCCGCTACCAAGGCTCGGCCAATCATGTGTTCCGCATGCGGGTCGGCGACTTCCCGCTGGTCACCACGACCTATCCGCTCGGCGTTCAGCGCGGGACCACGGCTCGCTTGTCGGTCACCGGCCCCGACTCGGGCGAGGTCCCGATGCTCGAGGTGGCCGCGCCGGCCGATACCAGCGACTCGGCGTCCTTCGTGGCCAAGCATCTCAACGGCAAGCATGGTACCGGCGGGCGGGTCGTCGTCTCCGGCGGTATCGAGCAAGTCGAGTTCGAGCCCAACGACACGGTCGAGACCGCCACGCTTGTGAGCCTGAGCGGAGCCATCAACGGCCGCTTCGAGGCCCCGAAGGATCGCGATCAGTACCGCTTCGCGGTGAAAAAGGGAGAACGCTATCGCTTCGTCGGCCGCACGCGCACGCTCGGCGCTCCGACCGACCTGTTGTTGCGCTTGCTCGACCCGGCCGGCAAACAGCTCGCCGAGTCCGATGACACCGGCTTGGACGAAGGCTCGATCGAGCTCAACGCCCCGGCCGACGGCGTGTATCAACTGGTGGTCGAGGAGTTGCTCGGTCGCGGCGGCAGCGAGCAGGTGTATCGCGTCGAGATCGAGCCCTACCGCCCGAGCTTTAGCCTGAGCGTCGATGCCGACGTGAAGGCGAAGATCGAGGCCGACCCGTTCAACGCACCGCGCGGCGGCACGTTCGTCGCCAAGGTCAGCGCCGTGCGGCGCGATTACACCGGGCCGATCACGCTGAGCGTGGAAGGCCTGGGCGAGGGAGTCAAGTTCCGCACAAACATTATCGCCGAAGGGAAAAATGACACCACCATGCAGGTGACCCTGCCCCCCTCGCTTGAGAGCGGCAAGTACTATCCCCTGCGCATCGTGGGGCGCGCCAAGATCGGTGATGCCGACGTCGCCGTGACCGCCAGCGGCATGAACGCGGTTCGGGGTCAACTGGGCGGCCTGATCTACCCACCGGCCTGGCTCGACTCGCAGATGATGCTCGGCATCGGCGGCGAGTTTGCCGACTTTCTCAAGCTGTCGACCGAGCCCAAGACGGCGAGCATCGCGCAGTTGTTGGGCACCACGAACCTCAAACTCAAGGTCGAAAAACTGAGCAAATTCGACGACAAGATCGACGTGGCCGTCGAGGGGCTGCCGAGCGGGTTCACAAGCAAGGTCGCGGCGATCGAGAAAGGCAAGACCGAGGCGGTCATCGAGTTGACCGGCCCCGCCAACGTGTCCCCAGGCAAGCACACGCTGCACATCGCCGCCACGGGCACGTTGCAGAACCAGACCAAGACGGTGCGGCTCGACGTGCCGCTCGAGATCGTCGAGCCGTTGGCCGTCGAGGCCACGATCGTCGATGGTGCCACGGCCGAGCGCGGCAAGCTCAAGGTCAAGGTCATCCGCGCGCCAGGTGTCACGGGCGAAGTTGCCCTCGCGGTGCGCGGTGCGCACCGCGGGCTCAAGGCCGACACGGTCAAGCTCGCCGCCGATAAAAACGAAGCCGAGCTCAACTACTCGGCCGACAAAGCAAGTGTCCCGGGCGAGTTGATCGTCTCGGGAACCGTCAGTGTGAACAAGCAGAATGTCCGGATCGACAGTCGTCCGGTCAAGGTTCAAGTGGCCAAAAGGAATTGAGCGTCCGAAGCGGCTCGACCGCGGACGAATCTTGTACAAGGAACATCAACCATGCGTCGTGTGACATCGTTGTTGCAAACGAACGGATTGTGCGTCGTGCTCGCGCTGGCGCTTTCGAGCGCGGCCTCGGGCGAGGAAATGCGGCAGATGATGGGAGGCGGCGAGCTGAAGCTCGAACCGATCGTCGTCGGCAAGCCGCAGAAGATCGACGTCCAGCCGACGAGCCTCAAGCTCAACACCCCTCGCCGCCGCATGCACCTCGTTGTCACGGGGTTCTACGAGGCCGATCGGGTGCAAGACCTCACGCGGGCCACCGAGTTCCTCTCGAGCGACCCGAAAGTGGTCAAGATCGAGCGTGGCATCGCCATTCCGGTGGGCAACGGTCGGGCTGAGATCAAAGCGGTGGTCGGCGGATTTACGCACGCCCTGCCCGTCGAGGTCAGCGGTCAAGAGACTCCGGAAAACGTGTCGTTCAATTACGGGGCGCTGGTCGCGCTCACCAAGCATGGTTGCAGCCAGGGGGCTTGCCACGGCTCGCCCAGCGGCAAGGGGGGCTTTCGGCTCTCGCTGCGGGCCTACGATCCGGTGCTCGACACCGAGACGCTGATCCGCGAGTCTTTTAATCGCCGCACGAACATCATGGAGCCGGCCAAGAGCCTGCTGCTCCGCAAGCCGATCATGGAAGTGGCCCACGGCGGCGGACGCCGACTGGCCAAGGATGACGTGGCTTACGAACTGCTGCTCGACTGGATCGCGCAGGGCTGTCTGGTCGACGCCCCCGACGCGGCACAGTGCATCAAGATTGACGTGTATCCGAAGCAGCGGGTGTTGCACCGCCCGGCCCACACGCAGCAGGTGCTCGTGCTGGCCTCGTTCAGCGACGGCACGGTGCGCGACGTAACCTCGCTGGCTTCATTCTCGAGCAGCGATGAAGCGGTCGCGCAGGTCGACGAGGACGGTTTGGTCGTCTCGGTCGATCGTGGCGAGGTGGCCGTGCTGGCGCGTTACCTGGAGCACATGGCCACGTCGTCGATGATGTTCATCAAGGACATTCCCAACTTCAAGTGGAATAACCCGCCCGAGAACAGCTTTGTTGACAAGCACACGTTCGACAAACTCAAGCAGTTGCAGATTCTCCCTTCGGAGTTGTGCAGCGACGAGGAGTTTGTCCGCCGGGTGTATCTCGACACGATTGGCTTGCTCCCCACGGCGGCCGACAGCCGCGCGTTCCTGGCCGACTCGTCGAAAGACAAGCGGGCCAAGCTGATCGACCAGTTGCTTGAGCGACCGGAGTACGCCGAGTTTTGGGCGATGAAATGGGCCGACCTGCTGCGCGTTCGCAATCAGAAGATGACCGCCTCGGGCGTGCATAAATTCAATCGATGGATTGTCCGCTCGCTGCGCGAGGACCTGCCGTATGACCAATTCGCTCGGCAGTTATTGACCGCCAACGGCAATACCTTTAGCAATCCAGCGGCCAATTTCTATCGGACGACGACCGACTTTACCGACTGCACCGAGACGACCTCGCAGTTGTTCTTGGGCATACGCATCCAGTGCGCCAAGTGCCACAATCATCCGTTTGAGCGTTGGACACAGAACAACTATTACGGCATCGGCGCGTTCTTCAATCGTGTGCAGCGCAAGAAGACGCCGTCGGCCGACGAGATGGTGATCTTTGTCTCGCGGCAGGGAGAGGTGACGCAGCCCCGCACGGGCCAGACGATGAAGCCCTGGCTGCCCTTGAAGGGGGACGCCGATTTGCCCGCCGACGCCGACCGTCGCGAGACGTTCGCCGAGTGGCTCACGACGCCGGACAACCCGTTCTTTGCCCGCGTGGCGGTCAACCGCCTGTGGGGCCATTTGATGGGCCGCGGCATTGTCGAGCCCGTCGACGATTTCCGCGACTCGAACCCGCCCAGCAGCGTGGCGCTGCTCGACGGCTTGGCCAAGGACTTTGTCGAGCACAACTACAGCATCAAGCACTCGATTCGCACGATCTTGAGCAGCCGGGTCTACCAACTCAGCTCGCGCAAGAACGACTTTAACAAGGACGATGGCAAGTACTTCTCGCACTACCGCACGCGGATGCTGACCGCCGAGCAATTGCTCGACGCGATTTGCGCCGTGACCGGGGTCGACGAGAAATATGCCGGCTTGCCCGCGGGCATGCATGCCACGTCGCTGCCGAGCCCCGACGTCGACAATTACTTCCTGAAGGTGTTTGGCCAACCGGCCCGCGAGACCGCCTGCCAATGTGAGCGGAGCAGCGAGTCGAATCTGTCGCAAGCGTTGCAGATGATCAACGGTCCGCTCGTGCATGGCAAGGTGCGCGACGAGAAGAATCGCTTTCGCAAGTTGATCACGGCCAACGGCAACGACGAGCAGATCGTTCGCGAGTTGTATCAAGCCTCGTTCTGCCGACAGCCGGCCGCCGCCGAATTGGCCGCCGCCTTGAAGCACATTCAGGCCAGCGGCGATCGCCAGCGCGGCTTGGAAGACGTGTGCTGGGCATTGCTCAACGCGAACGAGTTTTTGTTCCAGCATTAAAGAGTTTTCGGTTCTCGGTTCTCGGTTTTCAGTTGACTGGCTTGTGAATTTTTTGCCCGCCGTTTCAGACCTTCAAGGGTTGCCATTATGCGTATCGTGAGCTTGATGCTGTGCTTGGTTCTTAGTGGCGCGATGAGCTTTGCCGCTGATGATAAGAAGGTCGAAACGAAGGCTGCCAAGCCGGCCGCGGCTGAGGCGAAAAAGGCTGACGCCAAGCCGGCGACACCGTCACCGAAAGCCGACGAGAAGAAACCCGAAGCGAAGCCCGCCGAAAAGAAACCAGAGCCAGCCAAGCCGGCGACTCCGTCGCCGAAACCCGCCGATAAGAAGGCGGAGCCAGCCAAGCCGGCGACTCCGGCCCCGAAGGTTGAGGAGAAAAAGCCCGAGCCAGCCAAGCCGGCGACTCCGGCCCCCAAGCCCGCATCCGACACGAAAGTCGCCGCCGGCCAGGTGAGCTTTGCCAAAGACGTGGCGCCGATTCTGCTCAAGCAGTGCATGGCCTGTCACGGCCAGAAAGATCCCAAGGGACAATATCAACTGCACACGTTTGAGTTGCTGACCAAGCCGGGCGAGAGTGGCGAGGCCGTGGTCACGGCTGGCAAGCCCGACAAGAGCTACCTGTTCGAATTGATCAACTCGACGAGCAAGTCGGACCGCATGCCCAAGGATGGCGACCCGTTGCCGGCCGATCAGGTGGCCACGATCAAGAAATGGATTGAGCAAGGGGCCAAGTACGACGCGGCCGACGCCAAGGCGCTGCTTGTCTCGATTGTGCCCAAGCTCCCGCACCCTGCCGCTCCTGAAAAGTACCGTGTGCCGGTCGCCGTGACGGCGGTCGCCTTGCGTCCTGACGGCAAAGAGTTGGCCGTCAGCGGCTACCATGAGATTCAGATTTGGGATCCGGCCGAGGGTAAACTGGTGCGCCGCATCGGCAATGTCGAGGAGCGAGTCTACTCGCTGGCCTACAAGGCCGATGGCTCGGTGCTCGCCGCGGCCGGTGGCACGCCGGGTCAGTCGGGCGAAGTCGCCTTGTATGACACGGCCAAGGGGACGCTCGTCCGCGTGCTCGGCTCGATGTCCGATGTCGCCTTCGGCGTGGCCTTCAACGCCAAGGGGGACAAGCTCGCCGCCTGTGCCGCCGACCGCTCGATTCGCATTTACGACGTGGCCAGCGGCAAAGAAGAACGCCTGATCGAAGATCATGCCGACTGGGTGATGGGCATTGCCTGGGACGCGGCCGGCGAACGGCTCGCCTCGGCCAGCCGCGACAAGACCGCCAAGGTCTTTAATCTGAAGACCGGCGAAGCGGTTGCAACCTACCCGGGTCACGGCGACAGCGTGTACACCGTGGCCTTCAGCGCCGATGGCAAGCAAGTGTTCAGCGGCGGGGCCGACAAGCGGCTGCACGCTTGGAATCCGGCCGACGGCAAGCAGATTGGTCTCGTCGCCACGGCGGGCGAGGCGTACCGCATCGCGTTGTTCAAAGATCAATTGGCCGTCAGCTGCTCGGACAAGACCGTCAAGCTGTTTGCCCAAGCCGATCGCAAGGCGATCAAAACGCTCGCCGGACAGAGCGACTACGTGTTCAGCGTCGATTGGAACGGCGAGAGCAAGCGGGTCGCCTCGGGCGGCTTCGACGGGCAGGTGATTGTCTTCGACACCGAAAAGGGAGAGCCGGTGAGCAAGTTTTTTGCCGCGCCGGGCTACACGCCCCCCGCCCCCGCGCAGGCCGCCGCCAAGAAGTAAACTCGACGCCTAAGAGCGTTGCTATCGTGTCATCGCGCCCTGGGCGGGAAACGCGCTCACGGGCGTGAAGCCGGTCATGGGGGGCGGAGCGAGTGTCGGCTGAGCTGCTGGCGACGGCCCGGTTGGGCCGGGTGTCGACGGCGGCTGGCTGCCATCGACAAACTCGGCGTAGTCGCTGAGCAGCGCCCCGCGCGCATAGTTCCAGTGGGTCAGCGCCTGCTGAAACGTCAGCAGCGCGGCGGTCTCGTAGTTTAGCGCGGCGTGGTATCGGTTCACCGCGTCGAGCTGTTCGAGCATCGTGGCTCGGCGGTCCTCGTAGAGCGCGCGCCGGGCGTCGAGTTGCACCTCGGCGGCTTCGCGTCGTTTGCGGGTCGCTTCCATCAAGCGCTGCGCGTCGATCACATTCTGATACGCGGCGTCGAGTTCGTAACGGATGCGATGCTCCAGTTCGCGCAGCTTGGCCTGCTCACGAGCGAGCGCCAACGCCGCGCGCTGCGCCGCCGCTTGCTCGATCGGTTGGCCAAGTTGCCGCCGATACACGAGCCCGGCCGTCCAGGTGTTGAATCGGCCGCTGCCGAACGAATCGAACGCCTGGTCCAAGCGGTCGTCGAGCCCCAGCCGGGAATGATCCACGCGAACCGACAGGTCGTGCTGCAAGCCGTTGTTTGAGCGGGCCAGATCGACCTCCGCCGCCTCGATGAACTTGCGTTGCGCGCCGAGGTCCGGCCGCTGCATGGCCTGTTGCACCGCGGCGCCAAAATCAATCTGCACCTGTTCCAAGGGCTTGATCTGTAGCGTGCTGAGCGGTCGATGGTCGCCGGGGTGCAGTCCGAGCAGTCGCCGCAACTCGCGTTCGGTTGCCGCGAGACGGTTTTGGGCGTCGATTAGCGCCGCGCGATAATCTTCGTACTGCTCTTGGCTCTGCGCCAAATCCGGAATCGAGCCGATGCCGATCCGCAAGCGTTCTTGCTGCCGCTCGACGATCTCGGCGGCCGTGCGGACGGTCCGTTCGCGGTTGGCCACTTCGCGGCGCGTGGCGTAAGCGCTCCAGTAGGCCAGGTCGACGTCACGAATGATCTGGTTCACCTGGGCCTGAAACGCGAGGCTCGATTGTTCTTGGTTGGCCTGCGCGATGCGGATGGGAGCCATCGTCGCCACGGGGCCCCGGTTGCGAAACAACGGCTGTTCGAAGGCGAAATTCAAGCTCGCCTGCCAAGCCGGGTTAAAGATGACAAAGTTGCCTAATGGGTCGAGGTTCGAGTAGTTCGTTCCCATCCCCACCTCGGCGCGTCCGCCCGTGACAAATCCTTTTTCGACATAGACCTGGTTTGGGCCGTTGAGCGGTCCCCAACTGTCGGTCTTGAGCGTGTCGCTGGTGCTGCCAAACGACTGGATCTGCGTCGAGACCTGTTGGAATGAAGTCCCCATGCCGCTCCGAACACCGACGGCCGGATTGAACACCCCCGCCGCGCCGTCGACGATTGCGCCGTTGATGCGTGGCGCGAACCCGAGCACCGCGATCTCGCGATTGTTGGCCAGCGCGAGCAACCGCACGTCGGCCAGCGTGAGTCCATCGGGCACCAGCGGGGCCGTCGGGGGCCAGCCGTTCGACAGTCCGAATGGGTTGGGCGATCCGACCTGTGGCGCAGGGGGCATCATGGGCCCAGGCTCGATGCGCGGCGGCTGGCCGACCTGAGGCGGTGGTTGCGGCGGGCCTTTGATCGCCGGCCAAGCGGGCACGTAAGGCGCCGCAGGTGGCGCGACCGACCGGGGTGCAGCCGAGGGGGGCATGTGCGGCGGCGCGTCGCTGGGGGATTGAGGCTCGACACTCCCCGGCGGCACCGGGAGCGGCTTGGGCGCGTCGCTCGGCGGCTCGGGTGCCGAGGCGACTCGGGCCCTCGGCAGCCGTTCGGGCCGATTCGCCATCAGCGGTGTTGCGACCGGCAGCCGTTCGAGGCGCGGAGCAATCGCCTCGACCACTCCCAGCATCGTCGCCACGGGCTTGGGGGGCTCGTCGGCCGGGGCCCCGTCGGCGCAGAGCATCAGCGCCGTGATCCCCAGCAGGGCGCGTCGATGCTGCGAGGTCCAGTGCGACATGCGGCAACGGTCAGTTGAAACGAGGATAGCGATACTCGGCTGTCATCCGATTTCATCGGCGGTAGCGGTGGCATCGATCAAACCAGAAGTGCCGGCGACCGACGGCGCGGCTCGTTTTGTCGACGGTGGTAACGGTTGTAGCGGCTCTGCGGGTGCTAGCTCCGCGCCGTGTTTCCTGCCAGCTTACCTGGCGAGCATGACCTAACTTTGTAGGACTAGCATTGTTGTTTCGCCCGATCGACGCCCCTTAGCGGGGCTGCCGCCCATGTTCTATCTGCTGCTCCTGGTCATCACGGCACTGCTTACGACAGTCACTTACGTGACGGGGTCGCGTCGTGCGCTATTGTTGGCCGTGGCCATTTGCGTGGTCGTGCCCAACTGGTTGCTGCGCGACGTGGGGGCGTTGGTGCTCGACTTGCGGGTCGCGACTGGGCTCATCGCCTTGCTCTGCTTGCTGTTCGACGCGCGCCATCGCTGGCAATATCAATTCGTGGTGGCCGATGCCCTGGCCATCCTGTTGACGCTCTCCGCCATCACCTCGGAATCTCTCAACGACGGTGCCGCGCCCAGCAAGATGCTGGCGATCGCCTGTCAATGGCTGTTGCCCTATGCGTTGGGACGCTTCGCGCTCGTCGACACGCGCGGCCTGTACGATCTGAACTCCAGTCTGGCGGCCACCGGCGCGATGCTCGGCCTGTACGCCGCCATCGAAGCCGTCACGCGCGTCAATGTCGCCCATTGGGTGGGCGGCTTTGGCGGCTCGCTGCAAGGGCTCACCGACATTCGCTGGGGCATGAAACGGGCCGAGGGCAACCTGACCCATCCGATCTTTTTTGGCCTGTCGATGGTGTTGCTCCTTCCCTGGGCGTTGAGCATGGCGCAGCGCGCGCGGCGCGGCGAGTCTGCGCAGCGCTGGAGATTGGCCCCGTGGCTCACCGCCTGCGGCGCGATCTTCTCGATGTCCCGCGGTCCGCAGTTGGCCCTGATCGCCACGTGGTTCAGTCTCGGCTGGTTTCGCGCGCGAGCGTGGCGCGGCGTGCTCGCCACCCTTGCCGTGGCCGCCGCCCTCACCGCCTACTCGACACTCGACCTGATCGTCAACGTGTTTCATGCCTGGTCGGGCGAAACAGCCCATGAGACCATCGACATCCACGGTCAGACCTACTCCTACTCGGGCACGCAACATCGGCTGCTGCAACTGATCGTCTATCAGGACGCGCTCGCGGCGGCCGGCTGGTTCGGCTACGGCAGCGCGCCACTCAGTCAATCGGTGACGGCCGTTCCGTTCGTGGAAGACCATTTACGACCCTTGTTCACCTCGATCGACAATCACTATCTGCACTTCACCTTGCAGAGCGGTTGGGTCGGAATCGGTTCGTTTGTCTGCCTGTCGCTCAGCGGCATCGTCTATCTTTTTCGCCGGGCGGGTTATGCGAGCACGGCCGACGAGACGCTTGCCGCCGCCCAATGCGGCGCGATCGCTTCCTGCCTGGGCATGCTGTTCACCGTTTGGTTCGCGGCCGATTTTGGCTTTGTGTGGCTGCTCATGCTGGGGCTCATCGCCGGCGACCATGCCCTGCGGCTGGGGCATGCCACCGCCCAACTCGCCCGCCATCGAGCGACACTCGCGCCGCGACGCCTCCGCTTCGCCGACAGGCCGCGCGCCGCCGACGCACTCATTACGCAACCATGCTGACAAGGGACGCTCCATGACTGATCACTCGCCGACCACGCACGTTCAGCCACCCAACCTGTTGGGCAATCCGCTGCTTCGCTTCATGCAGCGTCGCTGGCGGTATTTGGCCATCGTGCTCGTCGCCTCGGCGGGCTTGGCCTTTCTCTGGAGCAAGGATCGCGAGACGACCGTCTGGACGTTCACGAGCAGCTTGCTCTATCGACCCAATCACGTCGGCGCACCCCACTACCAGTCCCCCGACGTGCATACCATTGTCAGTCTGCTCAAGAATGGCGAGACGTTGCGGGCCCTCAACAAGACATTCGACCCACCGCTGCCGCTCAAGACGCTCGCCAACTCGATTCGCACCGAGATCCCGATGGGCTCGACGGTCATCAACGTCAAAATGGAAGGCAATCACCCGCAACGAACCGAGTCGTTGCTCAACGGTTTGCTCACGACGTTTATCGAGCGCGTGCAGGCCTCGCGCAAGCAGGCCATGCAAGAAATCGTCGCCGATTTGCGGCGGCAATTGGCTCGGCATGAACAAGAGCTGGCCGCGGCCAAGCTGGCCCAGCACGACTTCGTGCAGCGCGAGGGTATTATCGACGTCGATCGAGAAATCGACCGCCTGCGTCAAGAACTCGCGGCGCTCGAGTTGCAAGCCGAGCCCGATCGAGCCATCGTCCCCGCCATCGTCGACGATGGCAGTGCCTTGAAGCGACAACTGCTGCGCGAACTGATCAACGACGAGAAAGAGGCCATCCAGGCCAAAAGCCAACTGGAGCTCAAACGCGCCGAGCTGGAACGGGTCAAATCGCTTCACCAGCGACGCTATGTCAGCGATGCCGAGTTGCAACGGGTGGAAACCGAACTCAACGCGCTCAGCGCCATCGAAAGCGGCGTCGTGCAGCGCCATCGCGAACGTCTCACCAAGCTCAACGAGGCCAATCTGGAACAACAGCCCGTAGCCGCCGTGCCGGGCGAAGGACAGGCAGCAAACCGCAAACGAATCGCCGAGATGATCGCCGAGCGGAGCGTGAAAATCGCGCGGCTGACCGCCGTCCGCGAGCAGGCGGCCGATCAGGCCTCCCGCGTGCAGTCGGCACTGAACGAAACTCAGCGCGTCTCGGCGACGCTGGCCAATTTCGAGCAGTTGCGCGACATTGCCACGTCCGACTTGACGATCGTGCAGGCGGCCACCCCCGATTTCGACCCCACGCGCAGCAACGCTAAAAAGCTGTTCGTGCTCGCCCTGGCCTCGCTCGCCGCGGTGATGACGCTGCCGCTGGTGGCCTTCGACTGGGTGACCCTGAGGCAAGCGTCGAGCGTTATCTGGTCCGAACGTTTTGGCATTCCCTTGCTCGCCCGGGGTTTGCTCCCCTTGAAAAGCAAAGCTAGCGTACCTCGCGCAACCACGTACCGTGACAGTCTCCGCCGCTTGGCGCTCCGTGTGCAGCAGTCGGCCAGTGCCCAGGGCGCTGTCGTGCTGTGGTCGAGTTTCAATCCGCGAAAACTCCCGGTCGAGACGCTGCTGAGCGTGGCCGATTGCCTGGCACAACGCGGCGAACGGGTCGTGATTGTCGATACGAACGAGGATCCCGAGATGGCCCGCGTCTTGCGTTCGCAGGTCGTCGAGCGCCAGCCGCTTGAGGTGCCCTGCTCACAGCTTTCCGAGGTTGAGCCATCGCAATTTGAGTCCACCCGTATTGCATCATCCGACGGCGGAGTCGCCGTCGCGGTCGAACGACAGGTATTGGGTGCCGTCAAGCCCGCCCAGGTCGAGCCGCACGCGCCTCTGGCCTTATACGGGCTCTCCGACTACATCGCCCTGCCCTGGTGCGCGGTCGACTCGGTCGTGCATCCCACGGCGGTCGCCGGGGTCGAGGTGCTCCCGCAAGGGACGGGTCCGTTGCCTCACGAAAGCCTGGCCCACCGTCGCATGCACGACCTGATCGGCAAGCTGCGTGAGCGTTGCTCGGTCGTCCTGGTCGCTGGGCCCAATGCGGCACACAGCGTCGATCAACAAGTGCTGGCCTCGTATTGCGACGCCGTCGTGGTGTGCCTGCCCGGCGGCGTTCGACCCGGCCTGGTTGGCGAGGCAGCCTTGCAAGAATTGATGGAACTCAATGCCCCGCTGTTGGGATTGGTCGATTGACTCGACGAGGGGACGAAGGAAACACCACATGTACTGGTTGCTGATTGCAGGCTTGATCGTGCTCGCAGCGCCCATCGCCACGCTGACGCTGGAGTGCTGCGCCGCGTTGCTGGGCGAGCGGCGTCGCGCCGCCGCGGCGCCGGGCGACCGGCCGCGCGTCGACGTGTTGATCCCGGCCCATAACGAAGCGGCGGTCATCGCAGCCACGCTGCTATCGGTGCGGCAACAAATGCGTGACGGCGACCGCTTGTGTGTCGTGGCCGACAATTGCACCGATCGCACGGCTGAGCTGGCCAAGCACGGTGGGGCACTCGTGGCCGAGCGGTTCAACGAGGTCCAACGAGGCAAGGGGTATGCGCTCGAACACGGCTTGCAGCACCTCGCCGAGGGGCATGCCGACATCGTCGTCGTCATCGACGCCGATTGCAAGCTGCTCGACGGCGCACTCGATCGGCTCGTCGAGCAGTGCGCGGCCACCAAGCGTCCGGTGCAGGCGATCTATCACATGTGGTCGCCGCCCAACAGTCCGCTTCGCGAGATCATCTCGCAAATCGCCGTGCTGGTCAAAAACCAGGTGCGGCTTCGGGGCGTCGATCGGTTGGGTGGCCCGTGCCTGCTCATGGGGTCGGGCATGGCGTTCCCCTGGCAGCTCATGCGATCGGTGCCGATCGGCAGCGGCAACATCGTCGAGGACATGCAACTTGCGTTCGACCTGCTGCTCGCCGGCGCACCCACGAGCTTGTGCCCCGAGGCGGTCGTCACCGCGCCGCTCCCCAACTCGTCGCGCGCCGCCCGCTCGCAACGGACCCGCTGGGAGCACGGTCATTTGCAAACGCTGCTCCACTGGGTGCCACGGCTCTTGCTCGGCGGACTCAAGCAACGGCGACCGAGTTTGTGGTTCGCCGCGGCCGATCTGGCCATTCCACCCATCTCGCTGCTCATGCTCGGCTGGCTCGCGCTGTTCATGTTCTGCCTCGGGTATGGGGCGCTCCGTGGTGCATGGGCTCCGACGCAATGGGCCTTGCTGCAAGGCTGCGCCCTGGGGACGAGCATCGTGTGGGTCGTGGCCAAGTTCGGGCAAGCCGGCGACCTGCGCGCGCTGTTCATCGCCCTGCCCGGCTATGCCCTCGGCAAGCTCCCCATCTATTTCAAGTTTATGGTCTCGCCGCAACGTACTTGGCTTCGTACTGAAAGAGACGTCGTAACATGAGTGTGTTGATTGTCGTTTTGAACTACCGCACGCCGCGCATGACGCTCGAGTGTTTAGAGTCACTCGCGGCACCACACGGTCGGCCAGCCAACGCGCGCGTCGTGATCACCGACAACGCCTCGGGCGACGACTCGGTTGCGCAACTGACCGCGGCGATCGACGAGCGGGGCTGGAGCGACTGGGCCCGCGTCATGCCCCTGCCGCGCAATGGCGGCTTCGCCTATGGCAACAACGCGGCGATTCGCGCGGCGCTCGAGAGCGACGACCCGCCGGAGTATGTGTGGCTGCTCAACAGCGACACGCTGGTGCGGAGCGGCGCGGGGGACACGCTCGTCGAGTACCTGGAGCGTCGCCCCAGCGTCGGCATGGTGGGAAGCCGGTTGGAATTTCCTGACGGCACCGCCCAGGGCTCGGTGTTTCGCTTCCCGTCGCTGCTCAGCGAACTGGACGAGGCATTGCACATCGGGCCCATCTCTCGGCTGCTCAAAAATCACGTCATCATGCGTCCCATTCCCGAGGAGGCGTGTGAGGCCGACTGGGTGGCCGGCGCGAGCTTGATGATTCGCCGCGAGGTGTTTGACGCGATCGGCTTGCTCGATGAAGGCTATTTTCTCTATTACGAGGAGGTCGATTTCTGCTTGCGTGCCGCGCGGGCGAATTGGCCCTGCGCGTACGAACCGGCCAGCCACGTGGTACACCTGATCGGTCAGTCGACCGGCGTGACCAATGCCCAGGCGCTGCTGCGTCCGCGCCCGCAGTACTGGTTCGATTCGCGGCGTCGCTATTTCTTGCACCATCACGGAGCGCTGTTCACGGCCTTGCTCGACACGCTGTGGTCGGCCGGCTTTGCGCTCGGCCGCAGCTTGGCCTGGTTGCGTCACAAACCGAGGCTCGACCCGCCCCGTCTGTGGCGCGACTACCTTCGCAATAGCGTCTGGATGCGAGGGTTCAGCTCATGAGCCGCGTTGGCGTGGTGGCCATCGGCCGCAATGAAGGGGAGCGCCTCGTGCGCTGCTTGCAGTCGGTCATCGATGGCGAGCGGCTCGTCGTGTACGTCGACTCGGGCTCGACCGACGGGAGCGTCGAGCGGGCGCGGCAGTTGGGGGCCGAGGTCGTCGAGTTGCCGCGTGATGTCCCCTTCACGGCGGCTCGGGCGCGCAACGCGGGCTGCGAGCGGCTCTTGGAAATCTCGGCCAACGTCGAGTTCGTGCAGTTCGTCGACGGCGATTGCGAAGTGGTCGTCGGCTGGCTCGACTCGGCCGTGCGCGCCCTGGCCACGCAACCGCAACTGGCCGTGGTCGCGGGGCGGCGGCGCGAACGGTACCCGCAGCAAACCATCTATAATCAACTCTGCGACATCGAATGGGACACCCCCTGCGGCGAGGCGCGGGAGTGCGGCGGCGACTGCCTGGCGCGCGTTTGCGCCTTGCGCGAGGTCGGCTGGTACGATCCGACACTGATCGCCGGCGAGGAACCCGAGTTGTGCGTGCGACTGCGCAAGAAAGGGTGGAAAATTCGCCGCCTGCAAGCCGAGATGACGCTGCACGACGCGGCGATCACCCGCTTTGGCCAATGGTGGCGACGCACGGTCCGCGCGGGACACGCCTACGCCGAGGGCGCGGCCCTGCACGGTCGATCGCCCGAACGGCATTGGGTGCGCGAGAGCCGCAGCATTCGCTTCTGGGGCATCGCCGTCCCGCTCGTCGCCGTGCTGCTCGCCTGGCCGACGCAGTTCAAGAGCCTGCTGCTGCTCGCCGGCTACCCGCTGCTCGTGTTGCGTGTGTATCAAGGCTGCCGCCGCCGCGCGTTGCCCCCCGCCGTCGCCTGGCGTTACAGCCTCTTCACCGTGTTGGGAAAATTTCCGCAAGCGGTCGGGCAGTTGACGTATCTCGTCAATCGTCTGCGGCAACGCTCCAGCCGATTGATCGAATACAAAGGAGCCGCGACATGAGTTCCACCGCTTTGTTAGCAACGCTCGACGCGCCGACCGACACGCCCAACCTGAGCGCGCTGAAGGTCGCGTACCTGGTCAATCAGTACCCTCAGCCGAGCCACAGTTTCATTCGCCGCGAGATGGCCGCGCTCGAGGCGCTCGGCGCGCAGGTCATCCGCTTTACGCTGCGACGCGGCACGACCCAGCTCGTCGATCCCCGCGATCAACTCGACGCCGAGCGGACCCGCGCCGTGCTCGACACAGGCGCTCTGGGCCTGCTCATCGCGACGATGAAAACGGCGATCGGGTCACCCGGTCGTTTTTGGAACACACTGGCGCTGGCGGTCAAGCTTGGCCGGCGATCGGATCGCGGGCTGCTTTTGCACTTGGTGTATCTCGCCGAGGCGTGCGTGCTGCTCAGGTGGCTCGCGCAAGCGAAGATTGCGCACGTGCATGCCCATTTTGGCACCAATAGTACCACCGTGGCCATGTTCTGCCGATTGCTCGGCGGCCCCACGTACAGTTTCACGGTGCATGGTCCCGAGGAGTTTGACAAGAGCGAGTTCCTGCATCTGGGGACCAAAGTAGCGCACGGCGCGCTGGCCGTGACGGTCAGCGAATTTGGCCGGAGTCAATTGTGCCGTTGGGCCGCACTGGCCGATTGGCCCAAGATCCAAGTGGTGCATTGCGGCGTCGATGGGCTGTTCCATGACGCGCCGGTTGTGCCGCCCCCGAGCGAGCCACGATTGGTCTGCGTTGCCCGGCTGCATGAGCAGAAGGGGCTTCCCGTGCTGATCGAAGCAGCGGCTCGACTGAAACAAGCGGGGCGCAAGTTCCAGTTGAACGTCATCGGCGACGGTCCGTTGCGCGAGCTGTTGCAACGGCAGATCGACGAACACGGCTTGAACCATGAGGTGCGGCTGCTTGGCTGGCGCAGCAACGACGACGTGCAGCGTGAGCTATTGGCATCGCGCGCGATGGTGTTGCCCAGCTTTGCCGAAGGGCTGCCGGTGGTCATCATGGAGGCGTTGGCCTTGCATCGCCCGGTGATCAGCAGCTACGTGGCGGGCATCCCGGAACTGGTCAAGCCCGGTGAGAATGGCTGGCTGGTGCCGGCCGGCGCGGTGGAGCCGCTCGTCGATGCCATGCGCGAAGCGCTCGATGCCGACGTCGAGACCCTCGCGCGATTGGGTCAGCACGGTGCAGAGTGCGTGGCGCGACAGCACAACGCGCTCGTCGAGGCCGGCAAGCTCGGCACGCACCTGCTCAACATCACTCACGGCTCATAGAGTCGTGTCGGCTACCACTTCCAACCCTTGCGCAGGCTGTCGTTCACAATGCACCCGTCGGGCCACTGGCCACGGAACAGATTGACGAGGCACTCTGCGGCGAGTTGCCCCATCGCGTCGAGGGCCGTTTGATCGATGCCCCCCAGGTGCGGCGCGAAGACGATGTTCTTGAACTTGAGCAGCGGGCTGTCCTTGGGCAATGGCTCGACCTTGCACACGTCGAGTCCCGCCGCCGAGAGTTGCCCGCTTTCCAGGGCTTGCATCAGCGCCGGCTCGTCGACCAGTCCGCCGCGCGAGGTGTTGAGCAATACCGCGCCGCGCTTCATCTTGGCCAGCGTTTGAGTGTTGATCAGATCGGTGGTTTCTTTCGTGCAGGGCATGTGCAGGCTGACGATGTCCGATTGCCGCAACAGCTCGTCGAGCGACATGAGTTGCACGCCCTGCTGGGCCGCAAAGGCCGCGTCGGCATAGGGGTCGTAGGCCAGGACCTTCAAGCCCAACCCTTGACAGCGACCGACCATCGCCTTGCCGATCCGGCCCAGGCCGACGAGCCCGATCGTGTTGCCCGCCAATCGGCGCGGGCAGTCGCGCCGCCAGATGCCCTGCCGCACCTCGCGATCGCGGGTGTGTGTGTCGCGGAACACGGCCGTGAGCAGCGCGATCGCCTGCTCGGCGACGCTATGCTCGTTGGTGCCGGGCGTAATCGCGATGGCGACACCGTGCTTGGTCGCGGCATTCACGTCGATCGCATCGTAGCCGACGCCGACTCGGGCGACCGCGCGCAACTTGCTCCCCGCGAACACCTCGTCGTCGTACCGTTCGACACTCGCCAGCGTGCCGTCGATGCCTTGCAGCGCGCCGATCAGCTTCGACTTTTCGACCTGCGTGCAGTCGAAGGGGGGGAACACCAATTCGAATCCGGCGGCGTCGAGCACATCGCGCCACGGGCCTCGGCCTTGGGCATAAACGACGGGGGTTACCAAAATACGCGGCATAATCTCTCTCTCGGCGGGAAAAAAGTCGGCGGCGGTCGAAACGACCGTTCTACCCCCTGAGCGGCGAAGCTTCAAGCGGCGCGGGCATTATGTGCCCCGCACGCCTTGCAGCACGGCGTCGGTGATGATCGCGCCGGCGTCGCAGACCAGCGTGTGGCCGGTGACGAGGCTGCTCAGGGTGATCAGACTGACAATCGCGGCGGCGATATCGTCGGGGCGGCAGGCACGTTGCAGCGGCACGGCACGCTCGTACTGTTGCTTGGCCGAGTCGTAGCGCTCGTTGAGTCCGCGCTGCATCCATTCTCCTTCGACGAACCCTGGCGCGACGGCGTTCACGCGGACCCGAGGACCCATGACCCGCGCCAAGGCGACGGTGAGCGAGATGACGGCGGCTTTGGAAATTCCATACGGGATCGAGCTGCCGCTGGCCTGGATGCCGGCGATGCTCGCGAGGTTAATGATCGAGCCGCCGCCGCTGCGGTCGATCGCCGGGAACGCGGCCCGGGCCATGTGAAAGGTCCCCAGTACATTGACGTCGAGAATGCTATGCCAATCGTCGTCGGTCACTCGGTCCAGCTCGGCATGGGGGATGAACCGGGTGAGGCCGGCGTTGTTCACCAAGGCGTGCAAGCCACCGAAGCGCGTGGTGACCGTCTCGACCGCTTGGCGACACTGGTCATCGCAGGTGACATCGCAAGGGACAGCAAGCGTGTCGAGGCCGAGCTTGGCGACCTCGGCGGCCGACTGTTGCGTGATCGCCTCGGTTTGTGGGAGGTAGGTGAGCGCGACGCGGTAGCCGGCTTGGGAGAGTCGGCGGGCCGTGGCGAGGCCGATGCCGGTCCCTCCTCCGGTGATCAGGGCGACGGGGGCAGCGGTGCTGGACATGGTGAGTATTTCCTCCGAGTGACTGCATGTCATGTTGCTGGCTGGTTTTAACGAGGCTTGCGCGGCGCTTGAGCGCGGGCGACCATCGGAAGCCCGGCGTTTCCCGGCCTCGCGTTGCTCGCCGGGGCTCATAAGGTTCGCAGATGTCTATAACGCATCAGTGCCCCTCACGCTAGCATGCCGCGGCGGCAGTTGTGGTTTAACTCGACGCCCTTTGTGGCGTACAATGACGGCCTGACCTTGAAGAGCAACGGGAGTCATTCATGCGGTTCACAAAAATGCAGGGGGCGGGCAACGACTATGTCTACGTCGATTGCTTCGCCGAGACGATGCCGGCCGATCCGGCCGCCTTGGCCCAGGTGATTGCCGATCGGCACTACGGTGTTGGCGGCGACGGGATGATCCTGATCTGTCCGTCGAGCGTGGCCGACGCGCGGATGCGGATGTTCAATGCCGACGGCAGCGAGAGCGAGATGTGCGGCAACGGTGTCCGCTGTGTCGCCAAATACGTGTACGATCATGGCATCGCCAAGAAAAGCACGCTCAAGATCGAGACGGGGCGCGGCGTGTTGACGCTCGAGGTCGAAGAGCGCGACGGCCGCGCGCGGCGCGTCAAGGTCGACATGGGAGAACCGATCCTTGAGTCGGTCAAGATCCCCACGACACTCTCGGGCGAGCGTGTCGTGGACGTACCCCTTGCTACGCTCGGTGTGCCGATCACGGGCGATTGGGTGAGAAACGTGCAACTCGACCCGCGCGCCACCTGTGTGTCGATGGGCAACCCGCACGTGGTGATTTACTGCCGCGACGTGGCGGGGGTGCCGCTGGAGACGATCGGCCCGCTGCTCGAGAATGCGCCGGTGTTTCCCAAGCGGATCAACGTACATTTGGTGCAGATCCATTCGCCGGGCGAGGTCACGATGCGCACCTGGGAGCGCGGCAGCGGCATCACGCTGGCCTGCGGCACGGGAGCCAGCGCGGTGTGTGTGGCCGGCGTGCTCACGAAGCGAAACGATCGCCAGATCCTCGCTCATTTGCCCGGCGGCGATTTGCAGCTGCATTGGGCCGACAACAACCACGTGTTTATGACCGGTCCGGCCGTCGAGTCGTTCAGCGGCGAGTGGACCGGCGGCAAGGATTAACGTGAGGACTGCAATGGGTAGCCCCGACAACTTGTTGTCGGGGGCGCGGTAGCGACAAGAGGCTTACCGTATCGCGCATCGTGAGCCTCTTGTGACTACGTCACCCGGACAACGAGTTGTCCGGGCCACCCAAGACATCAGAAACAACGACCATCTCCCGGCAAGGACGCCCATGAAACTTAACCAACCGTGGCTCATCAAAACGGCCGGGCTCCTAAGCTCGGCGATGATTCGTGCCTACATGTCGACACTCGACTATCGGGTCGCGTTCTACGATCCGACGGTGTACCCCTCACATCCCGAGTGCCACGGCCAAAAGATCTATCTGTTTTGGCATGAGTACATCCTGCCGCCGGTGTACATCTGCGGACACTTGAACGTCTCGATGCTGCTAAGTCGACACACCGACGCCGAGATCCTCAGCCGAGTCGCTCTGCACACGGGCTTTGGCACCGTGCGAGGCTCGACGAATCGCGGCAACACGGCGGCGCTCAAGGAGCTGTTCGATCTGGCCGAGACGATGAACCTGACCATTACGCCCGACGGCCCGCGCGGCCCACGCCGCAGCATGGCGCAGGGGGCCATTTACCTGGCCTCGCGGTTGCAGATCCCGATCGTTTGCTTGGGGCTGGGGCTCGACCGACCCTGGCGGTTACGCAGCTGGGATCGCTTTGCCATTCCGCGACCATTCTCGCGCGTCCGGGCAGTCACGGGTCCACAGCTCCATATTCCCGAAAACCTCTCCCGCGACGGGATCGAGCATTATCGCGGCGAGGTCGAGCGGCTGTTGAATCGCTTGACGCTCGAAGCCGAGGCCTGGGCCGAGTCGCGCACGACGAAACGCGAGGAGCAGTCGGTGGCTCCGCGCCACGACGACCGCATGCGGGCCTGGCGATTCGATCCTCCGCACGCGTCGCCGCAACCGTACGCGCCACCCTGGGCCGACGCTGCCTAAGCGAGCCTTATTTGCCCGCCGCGTTCACGCGCCCTTGCGGCATGTCGATCCGCGCCCAGAACAGGTGCCGCCGATCACCTCGCGTTCGCAGGTCGTCCAAGATCACGCTCACGCTGGGCTCGATGAACCGGTTCCCCGTGTTGAGCTGCTTGCCTTTGACATTGACGCTAATCGGGCGATCAAAGTCGACCAACTCCGGGGCCAGCCACACCGTCACTTCGCCGGCGCCGCTGGTAATATGCACGCCGTTGGTGGCCGTGATGGTCGCGACCGTCTGCACGGGGATGGTGCCTGGCGCGGGGGGCCAAACGTTCGGGGGCACCACCGATTTGCTAGGCAGGCTGCTGAGTTCGACCCACCAGAAGAAATGATCGCTGCTGCGGAGCGATTTGGCCGTGTACTTTTTGGGGAAGAAATCGCGACGGTAGCGCGACATCCAGTCGAACAGCCGCAGGATTTCGTCCGAAAAATGCTCGCTGCCGCGCCCCTGAAACTCGACCACCGAGAGGTTGAAGCCATTGGTGAAGTACTTGTCGAGCAGGGTCGAGTTGCGGATCATTTTGTCGCCGTCGAGTTCGCCCATCACCAGATACAAAGGGACGCGCGAGGCATTGTCGTCGTAGAACTTCACAAAGCGATCGGCGACCGCGCAGAAGCCGATGGCCCCGGCCCACAGGTCGGGATGCGAGGCCGCCAGGTCCCACACGCCATCGCCCCCCATGCCGTGACCGGTCAGATAGACGCGGTCCGTGTCGATGGCGAAGCGACGCGCGGCGTCGCGCAGCGCGTTGAGCACGATCGCATGCTCCTCGGGCGAGTGGTTGTACTCCGCCTGATGCTCCTTACCCCAGGCCGGGGCAATCACGATATAGCCCTGCCGCGAGGCCTGTCCGTAACGGACACCGTCGGGCGCGCGGGCACCCGACCACCAGTCGATCTGCTGCAACGGGCTCGTATACGAACTGTGCAACGTGACGATCGTCGGATACAGCCTGTGCGGGTCATACTCGGGGGGCAACTGCACGTAGTACGTCGCGGCCGGTAGGCCGGGGCCAATTTCAATCGTCAGCTTGAACAAGCCCGGCTCTTTCTCGACCGGCTCACCCGCTTCGATCAGCGGCTTCATGTGACCGATCAGCTTGGCGATCATTGCCGGGGTGCCCCCTTCGCGATTGCGAATCGCCTCGGCCAGTTGATCCCGCTTGGGACTGATCGGTTCGGCAACATACTGCCGCACCAAGTCGCGGGCTTCGAGCAGCGACACCGCCAGCGGCAAGTTGCGGGTCGCGTCGTTGGTGCCGATGAGCCAACCGCTCGCGGCCAGCGCCAATTTGTCGTCCACCGTGAGCGTGTCGTCGTCGAGAAACTGCTTATACGCGGCCAGCCGGTTGAGCGTGTTCAGACTCAGTTCTTGCTTCAACTCGTCGAGCAGTGCGCGGAGCGCATTGAGGTACTTGGTCGTCTTGAGCTGCGCCAGTTGTTCCTCGATCCGCTTGAGGAGCATTTCGCCCTGCATACGATCCTGTTGATACTCGCCCAGCGATTGCGAGACGCTTTGCAGCACCTCGCCCGCCACGTTCTCGCTCGGAAAGCTGCTGAGCATGTCGATGGCCAGGCGATGTTGACCGGCGTCGCGACGGGTGCGAATCTCGCTCAAAATGCGCTGCGCGTACATTTGCCGCAGCTTGAGCAGCAGCGGCTCGAAGTTGGCTGCCTCGGTTGGGTTGACCTGAATCAACTCGCGAAGCCGCTGCTCGGCTTGTCGCACCAGATCGCTTTGCAGGTAAAACCGGACCACGGCCAATCGCAGTCGTTCGCGGTCTTTCGGGTCAGCCTTCTCGACCATGTTCTTCAAGATCGCGTCGAGTTGGTCGAGCGGAATGCTGCTGGTGGCCAGCCGGGTCTCCCATTGATAGGCAAACTTGCCTTGTAGGTTCACCGTTTCGAGTTTGGCCCAATGGGGTGTCAGCAGCGTGACACCCTGAATAAAATTCATGTCACCCTGGTGCGTGACCATCGTCACCTTGCGACGGCCGAACTCGTCGAATGCGCCGATCATGCTGAGCGGCCCGACGCTGGCCACCCGATTCAGGCCGCGGACCACGGGCTGCGTCAGCTTGAACCGCTCGATGTTTTCCGGCGGCGGTGTGTGGATGGCGGTCACCGACCGTTTGGGGACATAGGTCCGTCGCAACTCGTCATCGCAGACCAAGATGGGCTTGATGTCGACCCCTTCCTTGGAAACGCGTGTGTTGAGCCCCTCGGCCATCGAACCCAACTGGGTCAGCGAACCTTCGATCTGGCGACCATCTTTGAGGACCATTTGATCGGCCAGCAATGGGCGACCGAGGCCGACGACGAGCGTCAGGCCCACGAGCAGCGCGCGAGCGAACCAAACAGGTGAAACAGTCCTGGAGATCAACTTCAACTCGTCGGCAGGTGGTTCGTGGTCGAGAGCGTTTGGCGATGTCTCTATTGTCCCCTCGCCGGGCCGAGTGTCAAACTCGGGCCGCATGGTGCGCTCAGGTGTTAAAGTTGCTACAATTGACACCACCCCACGGGGACTTAACAATGAAGGCCCAAGGGCCCCTTCGACCCGACAGGACCGCGCTTAAAAAATGAACCTGCAACGCGTGCAAACGATCCTGCTGGGCAAGGTGCTGCTGCTTCCTTTGGCGATTTTGATCGTCCTGGGGGCGGGGCAACTCCTTGCCGTGATGGGCGATCAGCACGGTCAACTGTGGTTCCGGCGGCTCGCCATGCTCGGCGGCTGCGTCTGGATTCTCGATGTCGTGGCTCTGCTCGCGCTGTTGGCGGCCCTGTCGCTCGGCTGCTGCCGCGAGAACAAATAACGAGCCGGGGGCTCACGCCCCCGGCTCGGATGTTTCCGGAACTCTGGTCTCCAGTCTCGTGTGCGAATCGGCTTGCAGCACCTAGCTGCCGCCAGATAAGGTAGGAGTCAGGGAAAGTTTTGCCCGTCGCTCGTCTGGCTGTTCCATGCCCACACTCGCTTATCTGGTCACCCGCGAAGGTTCCAAGTGGACGGACGTTTATCGTTTGGTTCCTGGCCAGGTGATTACGATCGGCCGCGCGCCGTCGAACCGGATCGCCTTGAAAGACGACCGTTGCAGCCGATTCCATGCCGAGGTGTTTAACCGCGGAGAGCAATGGTTGGTGCGCGACTTGGAAAGCCGCAACGGCACGTCGATCGGCGAACGGTTTGTCAAGGGCGAGGCCCCGCTCACGGCTGGCGACATTGTCCGCATCGGCTCCACGCAGTTGGCTTTCGTGTACGACCTGCAGCAGGCGTTTCCCGACAACAGCTCGGTGCTCAAGTCCACGCTCGACAAGGCCACGGCGGTTGGGTTGCCGAGCGACTCGGACATCAGCTCCTATGAGCCCACGACGATCACGCATCGCCGCAAAGAGACGCGCTTCCTGAGCCCTCAACCGCCCGAGACGGCACGCGACCCCAACGAACACGAGGGGCAACTGGCCACGCGGCTGCTGCGGCTCGCGTTCGATTTGGCCAAAGCCCCCGACATGCTCACGATGGCCAAGGCCGCCGTCGACGGCGTGATCGAGAGCGTGCCGGTCGACGCCGTGGCGATCGTGTTGCTGCGCAGCGAATTGTCGTCGGAACCCAAGCTCGACGAGATCACGGCCGCGGCTGGCGACTTGCACATCCTCGCCTCGCGCACCACGACCACGCTGGCCTACCATCGCGTCTCGCCGTTCCTGGCGGCCCAGGTGCTCGCCTCGGGCGAGGCGGTCTTGGCGCGCAACGTCATCGGCGACAGCACGCTGGGTATCCACGACAGCCAAGGTAACTTCACCGTGTCGAGCGTGATCTGCGCGCCGATCCGACGCGGCAAACGCGCCTACGGCTTGCTCCATTTGTACTCGACCCAGGCCGATCGGGTCCCCAGCCCCGACGACCTCGAATTCACGTTGGCCGTGGCCGACACCGTGGCCGTGGCGCTCTATAATCTCGACCGGCGACTCGAACTCTCGGAAAATCTCGACTCGATTCGAGACGAGAATTTGCAACTACGCGAGCGGTTGGGGGCCACGAGCGAGATCATCGGTCGCAGCCGCGCGATTGCCAGCGTGCAGGAACAAATTGCCCGCGCCGCGCCCACCAATGCCACCGTGCTCATTCGCGGCGAGAGCGGCGTGGGCAAGGAGCTCGTCGCCCGGGCGGTGCATTTTTCGAGCCCTCGGGCCAAGTGTCCGTTCGTATGTCTGAACTGCGCCGCGCTCAGCGAGAGCCTGCTGGAAAGCGAGTTGTTCGGACATGAGCGGGGGGCGTTCACGGGCGCGCACGCGCGCAAGATTGGCAAGTTCGAGGCGGCCGACCGTGGCACGCTGATGCTCGACGAGATTGGCGAGATGAGCCCCTCGATTCAGGCCAAGTTCTTGCGCGTGCTCGAGGGGCACGCCTTCGAGCGGGTCGGCGGCAGCGACGCCGTCAAGGTCGACGTGCGGGTGATCGCCGCCACGAATCGCGATCTGGAGGACGAAGTGGCCGAGGGACGCTTCCGCCGCGATCTGTATTTTCGACTGCGCGTGCTCGAAGTCATGGTGCCGCCGCTGCGCAAGCGACCCGAGGACGTACCCGAGCTGGCCATGTACTTTTTCGATCGTTTTGTGAAGGAGTCGGGCCGCAAGCTGCGGGGCTTCACCCCCGCCGCGCTCGAACAGATGCAGCGCTATCGCTGGCCGGGCAATGTGCGCGAGTTGAAAAACGTTGTCGAACGGGCGACCGTGCTGGCCAATCACGAGTACATTGACGCCGACGACCTGATGCTCTCGAAGTTGCCGACCACCGGCGACACGCTCGATGTGCCCAGCGTGCAGACCGGCTTTACGCCGTATAGTCTCGATGAGATGGAGAGCCGCCATATCTTGGCGACCCTGCGCGCCACGGGTTGGAACAAGAGTCAGGCGGCCAGCCTGTTGGGGATCGAACGCTCGACGCTCGACCGAAAGATCAAGCGTTACAATCTGGTCGAGCCCGCCGCGAAAAAGAATTAAAATCCCTCGGACTGCCTTCTGCCGCTCTCCCTCTCGCCTGGAAAGGTCCTGCCATGAAAAATTATCGCGTTGGTGTCATTGGTCGCACGGGGCACGGCAACTACGGCCACGGTCTCGACAGCGTGTGGAGCGAGTTTCCCAACATTCAAGTCGTGGGGGTGGCCGACGACGACAAGGCCGGCCTCGCGGCGGCGGCCAAACGGCTCAAGGTCGACCAAGCCTATGTCGACTACCGCCAGTTGCTCGACGAGCAAAAGCCCGACATCGTGGCGATTGCCCAGCGCTGGCTCGACAAGCACCATGAGATGGCGCTCGAGTGTGCCCGCCGCGGCATCCACATGTTCATGGAGAAACCGTTCTGCCGCTCGTTGGAAGAAGCGGACGAGATTGTCGCGGCCTGCGAGAAGAATCACACCAAGTTGTGCCTCGCCCATCAGACGCATTACAGCCCGAAGCTCAAGGTGGTGCAGGACCTCATTGCGGCGGGCAAGATCGGCAAGGTGCTGGAGTATCGCGGCCGGGGCAAAGAAGACCAGCGCGGCGGTGGCGAGGACCTTTGGGTGCTCGGCTCGCACATCATGGATTTGATCCGCACCTTGGGCGGCGCGCCGCAATGGTGCTTTGCCAATGTAGCTGCCAACGGCAAGAACGTGACCCAGGCCGACGTCATCGAGGGGAAAGAAGGCATCGGCCCGTTGGCGGGTGACGCGGTGCGGGCCATGTACGGCATGAGCGATGGGAGCACGGCGTACTTTAGTTCTGTTCGCGGCACAGGGGGCGGCAAGTCACGCTTCGGTCTGCAAATCTACGGCTCGACCGGAGTCATCGAGATCGTTACCGGTCACGTACTGCCGAGCGTCGCGTATCTGGACGACCCGGCCTGGTCGCCGACGCGCTCGGGCAAGGGCTGGCAGAGCGTCAGCAGCGCGGGCATAGGCCAGGCCGAGCCGATCCCTGAGAAGAGCTTGCATGGCGGCAATATACTGGTGGTTCAGGACCTACTCGCCGCGATCGAAGCGAACCGCCAGCCGTTGTGCGGCATGTACGAGGGACGCGGCACGGTCGAGATGATCTCGGCCGTGTTCGAGTCGCATCGGCAAGGCAAGCCGGTGGCGATGCCGCTCGTGAATCGGAAGAATCCGCTATCGATGCTGTAGGGGGAGGTTCTCTGTTCTCGGTTCTCAGTTATTTAGCCGCGACGCGCCAGCGGAGCGCGTGACCATGAGCGGGCCTATCACTCTCCACCGATCATTTGTTTTCATTCGAGAGTTTTCAGGGTAGAATGGATGTGTAGGGACACGAACCGACCGTGATCGGAAATTGCGATGGAGTTCGAGTGGGACGAAGATAAAGCCGCGTCGAACGAGCGAAAACACGGTGTGTCATTCGCTGAAGCAGCGACGGCTTTTGCAGATCCTCTGGCCGCGATTTTTCCCGACCCAGATCATGCCAACGATGAAGTACGAGAAATTCTCGTCGGCTACTCAGAACGTAATCGGCTGTTGATCGTTAGTTTTACAGAACGACCGCCTAACTTGCGAATTATTAGCGCCCGAGTTGCCAGCCCGCGCGAACGTCGTAATCACGAAGAGAACCTTCGAAGGAGGGTTGGGTCATGAGAAAAGACGACTTGCGAGATGAATACGAGTTTGACTATCGAAAAGCCAAACCCAATCGATTCGCGGCTGCGCTTCAAAAAGGTGGACGATTGGTGGTGCTAGACCCCGAAGTCGCCGCTGCCTTTCGCGAGTCGAGCGAAGTCAACGCGGCCTTGCGATCGCTGTTAAAATCGATGCCGACCCGAAGCGATACGCCTCCCACCCCAACCTAAACACACCGTGTTTCATTCGCAGCGGATCGCGTAACATCCGTTGTCCGACGAATGATTCGCAGTCTGGCCTGGGTTCGTTCGCGATTACGCGCTCCGCTGCGCGCCAGCGGCTAACGAAATCGCATCAAATCCCAACCGAAAACTGAGAACTGAAAACCGAAAACCCAACTGCCGTTGACCAAATCCCCTCGCGCGGGCTAGGTTGTGGGGGCTTATGACCATCGTGCTGTTCGAGGATGAGCGCGTCAGCCAATTGCATCCGGCGACCTTGGGTCGCGCGGCACCGATGATTTCGTGCGGTGGCTATCGGCTCGTCGATCTACTCGGTTCGCTCGGTGAGTCATTGCATCTGCTCGTGCGACCGCATCTGCGGCCGACCCTCGAGACCGATGGCTGGCAGGTCGGCTTGCAGTCGATTCTCAAAGGGGACTCGATCCTCTTCGTCAACGGTCGCGTGGTCCCCTCGGTCGAGTGCCTGGCGGCGCTTTGCCGCGTTATCGAGCGGGGCGAGCCGTGCATCGTGCGGCACGGAGGGACGGTGCTCGTCGCGCTGCTCAAGCCCACGCGCGACTTGCCAGCGCTGCCGACTGGTCCCGACGATTGGGGCTTTTTTCTCGACGCCTGCCAATTACCCTCCGCCGAGTTGGAGCTGCCCCTGCTCGAATATCCGCACGACATCGTGCGCTACAACTTGCAAATCCTGACGGGCAATCTGACCCATCGGCTGGCGCGGGGCGGATATCGCGAGATTGCCGATGGCGTGTTTGCCGCCGCGGGCGCCAAGTTGGGCCAATACGTCGTCACCGACACGAGCAAGGGTCCGATCGTGCTCGACGAGAATGCCTCGATCGGACCGTATTGTTTTCTGCGCGGCCCGGCCTACGTGGGGCCCGCCTCGCGCGTGATCGAGTATGCCGCGATCAAGGACAGTGTCTCGCTCGGCCACACGACCAAGATTGGCGGCGAGGTCGAAGGGTCGGTCATCGAACCGTACACGAACAAGCAGCATCACGGCTTTTTAGGGCACAGTTACCTCGGTTCTTGGGTCAATTTGGGGGCCGGTACCTGCAATAGCGACTTGAAGAACACCTACGGACAGGTGAATATGGAGTATGCCGGTCACAAAGTGCCGACCGGCATGCAATTTGTCGGCTGCATGGTTGGCGATTATGCCAAGACGGCCATTAACACTGGCATTTTCACCGGCAAGGTGATGGGCGTGTGCAGCATGGTGTACGGCTTCGTCACGACAAACGTGCCGAGCTTTACGAATTATGCCCGCTCGTTTGGCCAAGTCACCGAAGCGCCGGTCGAGGTGCTCATCGCGGCGCAGGCGCGGATGTTCGCCCGGCGCAATGTCGAGCAACGCCCGTGCGATGTACAATTACTGCACGACATGTATTCACTCACGGTTCACGAACGGCACATGGCGGGCGAGCCCCTGTCCCTATAACGACGCGCGACAAAGGAAGACGATGCGAGTAGGCGAAGCATATCACCCGGACACGCTGGCAATTTCGTTCGAGCTGTTCCCACCCAAGACCGACGCGGCCGAGGCCGAGTTGTTCGTGCAACTTGAGCAGCTCATGCGTTTTCAGCCCGCCTATGTCACGTGCACTTACGGGGCGGGTGGCTCGACGCAAACCAAGACGCTCGATGTCATCGAGCGGGTGCACCGCGCGTATCAGGTCAGCGTCGCCTCGCATCTGACCTGTGTCGGTTCGACGCGCGACGACCTGCGTCGCTATTTGACCGAGGCCTGGCAGCGTGGCGTGACGAACATTGTGGCGCTGCGCGGCGATCCGCCCAAGGGAGCCACGCAGTTCACGGCCGTCGAGGGGGGCTTGCGTTATGCCAACGAACTCGTTGAGCTGATTCGCGGCGAGTTTCCGCAGTTTGGCATCGCCGTGGCAGGGTACCCCGAGAAGCACGTCGAGGCTCCAAGTCTGACGGTCGATCTGGAGAATTTGTGCCGCAAGGTAAATAGCGGCGCGGACGTGGTGCTCACGCAGCTCTTTTATGACAACGTGGATTTTTACGCCTTCCGCAGTCGTTGCGAGCACTTGGGCATTCGGGTGCCGATTGTGCCTGGCGTGCTGCCGGTGACCAATCTGGCTCAGATTCGCCGTATCACCTCGATGTGCGGCGCGAAGTTGCCGCGAGCATTGATCGCAGCCCTGGAAGCGTGTGGCGACGACACCGAGCGACAGTTTCAGACGGGGATCGAGTACGCCACGCGACAAGTGCAAGAGTTGATCGACGTTGGCGTGCCGGGCATCCACTTTTACGTGCTCAACAAGTCGGCCGCAACGTCGCAGGTGCTGCAAAACGTGTCGCTCAAAAAAAAATTCCCGGCCGCGACGCCTGAGCGTCCTAAGTTCTTGAACGCGGCGAGCAACGCCACGTCCCCATCGCGGGACCGTTAGCGCACAACCAACCGGCTCGCTCATGCTCTCTCCCGCGCTCATTGGCACGCTTATCAGCTTGGTCTCGGCGGTGCTTTACACGCTGACCAACGTCTGCTTGCAGCAGAACGTGCATCACGATCCGATTTGGGCGACGTTTTTCAAAGTGCTGCCGACGGTCTTTGTGGCGCTCGTGGCGATGGCCTTTCAGCATCGGCGCGGCGTATCGTTTCGCATGTCGCCGAGAGCTTTTTGGCTGATCGTGCTTGCGGGCCTGACGGCCCATTGGGCGGGCAACGTCGTCTATCAGCTCAGCCTCGGCTTCATCGGGCTCGCTCCGGCCGTGACGCTGGCCTTCGGCTCGCTCATTGCCGCCGGCGCGCTGCAAAGCCGGTACTGGCTCGGCGAGCGATTCACGCTCGCCTCGGGCGTGGGCATGCTCTGCATGATCGCCGCCATTGGCGTGCTCAGCTTCGGCACCGACGCTCAAGTGGCCGCGCGGACCGTCACCTGGGACTTTCACCCCGACTGGCACACCACGCTGGGAATCGCAGGCTCGATTGTCGCGGGGGTGGCGTTCTCGTTCTTGGGCACCACGCTCCGCTGGGCCAAAGACCAGCAGGTCCCTTCGAGCGTCGCCATCTTGATCATTGGCGTCATCGGCATCGTCACGCTGGGCGCGGGGAGCGTGTGGCGCGTGGGCCTGACGCAACTCGCCGCGACGCCGCAGAACGACCTGTTCGTGATGCTCGCCGGCGGCATGTTCAACGCCTTGGGCTTCATCTTGCTGGGCAAGGCCTTTGAGTTGGCACCGGTCGTGCGAGTGAACGCGGCCAACTCGACCCAGACGGCCATGTCGGCGCTGGCCAGCATCGCCTTCTTCGGCCAGTCGCCTTCGGGCAGTGTGTGGAGCGGCGTGGTCTTAACGTTGCTCGGTTTGTGGTTGATCAACAAGCCAGCCGCTGCGATCGAGGCGGCAACGTGAGCGCTCGGTCACGCAATCCAACATCGAGTGACACGACGACCCTCCCCGACAAGGCGTGGCTGAGCGCGTTTCGACGGCAACTCTTGCGCTGGTATCGGGCCGAAAAGCGTGATCTTCCTTGGCGCTGCACGCGCGATCCGTATCGGGTATGGGTCAGCGAGATCATGCTGCAACAGACCCAGGTGGCGATGGTCGAGGCGTACTTTGTACGCTTCATCGAGCGGTTTCCAACAATCGCGGACCTCGCCGCCGCGCCGCAACAAGAGGTGTTGCGGCTCTGGGAGGGCTTGGGCTATTATCGCCGCGCGCGACAGTTGCACGAGGCCGCCCAGTTGGTGGTCCGCGAGCATGACGGGCAATTTCCCCACGCGGTCGAGGCGGTTCGGAAACTTCCGGGTATCGGGCGATATACGGCCGGTGCGATCCTGTCGATCGCCTTTGACGACCCGCTGCCGATCCTCGAGGCGAACACGTTCCGGTTGCTCGCGCGGCTGCTCGCCTACCCGGGCGATCCACGAGCGGCGTCGGCCAGCGCGTTGTTCTGGTCTTTTGCCGAACAACTGCTACCACGTCAGCACGTGGGCGAGTTCAATCAAGCACTCATGGAGTTGGGGAGCCTCGTCTGCAAACCGCGACAGCCGCTGTGCCCACAGTGTCCTGTGCGCGAGCAGTGCCCGACGCTGCGTGACGGGCTCGTGGAACTCATTCCGCCGCCGCTCAAGAAGCCGGCGATCGAAGCCGTCGACGAGGTCGCTGTGGTGGTGCGCGACGGCGCGCGGGTGCTCGTGATTCGTCGCGGGGTCGACGAGCGCTGGGCCGGTTTGTGGGATTTTGTCCGCTTCTCGGTGCCGAACGAAAAGCTGCGCGAGCTGGATGAGTTTGTTGTGGCACAGGTCCAACAGCGGACCGGTTTGAGAGTGGCGATCGAACGACCGATGGCGACCATTAAGCATGGCGTGACCCGGTATCGGATCACGCTGCGGACGTTCTTGGCCTGCAAGCGGGGCGGGCGATTGTCGCGGCAGCTCGAGGCGCGTTGGGTCAGCTCGGCCGAGTTGGCCGAGTTGCCGCTGAGTGTGACCGGCCGGAAGCTCAGCCATCAATGGCTCAACGAATTGGCCGCCACAGCCCATGAGGATTCAGAACTCTCTTCTCCCACTGGGAGAAGGTGCCCGAAGGGCGGATGAGGGAAGCTCGAGCCGAAATATCGTTGCGCTACACCCTCACCTGGCTCACTTCGTTCGCCATCCTCTCCCAATGGGAGAGGGGTCATGCGACGTTGCAGTCATCATGCACAATCGCACCGGATTTGCCCCGACGAGGTCCGTTGCAGTTATAATCGAGGGAGCGTTATGTTCTCTCCGTAGAGCCCTTGAGGTTCCGATGACTGCACCCCGCGCGTTGCTATTGGGCTTGTTGTTGCTCATGGGAGCGAGTCCGCTTTATGGGCAGGTGGTGATTACGTCGCCGTGGGGCATTGCTCCACCGGCCTGGGGGCCTCGGTCGATGCAGATGGCTCCCTGGGGCGTGTTTGCTCCGCCGCCGCTGTATGGCCGTTCGTACTACGCGCCGCCGCAGCCGATGGGTCACCAGATCACGCCGACCGGTCCGAACGGCTACACCTACGAGCCGGTCTACGCGCCTGCGCAGTCGAACGCAGCTCCAGCATCCCTCGCTGCTCCGGCACCGGCCGTTGCGGCGCAGAGCGGATACGAACGAGCGCTGGCCTTGTTTCGCGCGGGTCGATACGACGCGGTGCTGTTAGAGACCGGCGCGATCGTGTTGGTGAATCCGGACGACGGCCGGGCGCAGCTGCTCGAGTCGCACGCGCTGTTTGCGTTGGGTCGGTTCGACGAATCTGCGGCGGCATTGCGGCGTTTTCTGTTGGTCACGCCCGAGGCCCAATGGCCGGCCCTGCTAGCTGGCCCGCGCGACGAGTATCGCGCGACGCGTTACTCGACCCATCTCGCGGCCTTGGAGCGGCACTTGCAAGTGCGCCCCACCGACGTCGACGTGAAGCTGCTGCTTGCCTATCACGCGGGCAACGTGGGGCTCGTCCAGCAAGCGGTCATGCAGTTGACCGTGCTCGTGCCGACGACGGATGACGACGCCGCTCGGCGACTGCTCGAGTATTGGCGAGCACCACCGAGGTAGGGGTCGGAAAGGGAGAGGGACACCTCAGATGAACACGGATGGACGCAGATAAGAGGGAGTGGAGGAGCAGCCGTTTTGCGTTAGCGCTGCTCTCCTGCTTGGTCGCGCGTTCGGCGCGGGTGGTCATGCTCCGACGGATCCATTAGTAGTTGAACTGCAATTGAAAGCGGAACAGATCGCCCATGAATTGGTTGTAAGACATCGTGCCGGCCGTGGCGTTGGCCGTTGTGTTCGTTCGATCGGTCATCGTATACACGCTCGTGAACTCGACGGCCGAGTTGATTTGCCACTCCCAGCCCAGTTCGTACTCGGTGACCCGGCTGAAGGGGGCATTCCGTTCGGCCTTGTAGCCGCCCTTGTAGTATGCGTAGCGGAAGAACGGAATGTGCGTGCCCCAATAATCGGTGTCGTACTTGACCATCCACATCGCATAGCCGCCGTAGAGCGAACGTTCTTCGATGGCCGTTTGCGCCGCGTTCAAGGCCGGACCGCGGCCGACGTTCCACTCTGCCTGGAAACCAAACGGCTGCGGATACCAGACGGCGGTCCAGGCCAAACGTTGGTCGCGAATGCCTGGCCGACCATTGGGCGTGCCCCCCAACGAGTTGGCCGGAGTCAGCGTGCCGACGCCGAGTGGGCTGATCGTCGAGCCGGTAACGACGTAGTCGCCTGTGTAGCCTTGCATGCCGAGTTCGACATACTGGCAATTTGGCAATTGAAACGGCAATGTGAAGCGCGTGGCGATGTGCAACCGATCGTTCTGCTCCAAGAGCGAGCCGCCTTGGCCATTGTAGGCACCGATGGCAAACATGCCGTAGTTGCCCGAGCCCTTGAGGCCTTGATCAAGAACGTCTTTAAAAAACTCTTGGGCAAACCGGGGTGTCCAAAAATAGAACACGCCCAAATCGCGTTCGTTACGCACGGCGCTGTTGAGTGCGTCGGTGCGTTCGAGCGGGAGCCGGTTTGAACTGGACTGTAAATTTTCCCAACCGTAGGGAACTTTCGACTGACCAACGCGCACACGATGCACTTTGTCGCTGGTCAGATACAAATCGGCGTACCAGTCGCGAATCTGGGTGTAGTGCGTATTGTCTGGGCTTCCCGTGACCGTACTCGCAAATTCTGGTTGCAAATAAACATACGCCCATTCCGACACATCGCCCGAGATCGTCAAGCGAGCACGTCGCAGGAAAAACTCCTGATTGTCGCCGACCGATCGGTCGTTGGTGTATTGCGCCGGTGCCGAGCCGGGACGAAGTAGCACGGTCTCATTGAGCCGAAACTGAGAGTATCCGCGAATCGACAGTTTGTCGTACCATTTCTTGCTCGACGAACCCGACTGCATCGACGAGAACGACACTTGCGATGCTTGCGTCGCGGCGATCTCGATCTCGGGATCCTCGGCCTCCAAGAATCGATGCCCGATCGTTTGAAAGATATTTTCTCGTGCGGGGGGCTCCGGCGCGGCGGATTCTTCTGTAAAGCCGACCTGCGCCACGCCGGGACTGGCCAATGCTCCCCCCGAAGGCAATCCGGCGGAAACCACAGGTCCCTGGGCTGGCTGACTGTTGGAAGCAGCGCTGGCGGGTGAGGGGGACGGCTCAGAAGACGGCGACATCGACGGGATCGATTGCCCTGGTTGCTGCACGACCGCAGGAACCGGACCAGGCAAAGGCTGGAGAGAAGTGCCGGATGGCAACTGCGCCCAAGCTAGCGATCCAGATTGATACACCAGCCAACAACTTGCCAAGACATTCCAACGCATAAAACTCGACCTCGCTACAGCCACACGATAAATGTTGTGCAAACACACTGCAGGACACTGGCTATACCATCGTCGTGCGCGGAATTCTAAGATTGTTAGGATTTACTAATATTTCCCCTTTGAGCTGCCCTAGAGGTCGACTCAAACTCGCAGTCCTCGGCATTTTAACAATGCGATCACTTCCGATCGCTCCGCGACGGGATTCGGCGAGGAAAAGTGTGAGCGTCACCGTTGTGGGTGGCTGGTGGTTTGCGAAGCAAACCCCGGCGA
>CAZZBK010000049.1:0-24122 GCA_964652155.1 uncultured Planctomycetaceae bacterium
GTTGGTCACGGGTCGTCCACCAAATAACGACTTACAACGCCGTAGAACACAACTCTTTGCCAGCGGACCAGCTTGGGGCACATTTTTGGCACGTGACGCAGACAATGACTAGACCCCGCCCGCCAGGAAAGGCTCGTACATCGGATTCTTGTGAACTATCGCTGCGTTGATCTTCGCTTTCAAAAACGACGGCAAATCAACCTGTCGCTCAAGCAACAATACGATCTCTTCGAGCTTGAAAAGTGAAAACACACTTTGCCGCAAGGATTCCCGACATGACAGAATGGCAGCGTCGGTGTAGGGCGACGTAGAGATGAAAAGTCCGCGTGAGTGACCGCGACCAAAAACGCGGACGAGATGTTGGGCCACATCTCCTGGTCCTATTGGTTCAGCTCTCCACTTCATCTCAACCAAGTAGACGTGCCCATCAAATTCAACGACTCCGTCAATCTGCTCTACAATTCCCTCATCATTTGCGCCTCGCAGCTCAAATGCTTCTCGAACCAAAATGCCAAATGCGGCAAAGAGACGATTGAGAACCCCCTCTAACGCCTTCCCACGTTTTTGCGGATTCAACTCCGCGAAGAGCGCGGAGAGATCGCGCCTGATGGCGTCGCGGACGTTCCTGTTCTGTTCCGCTGCTTGAATCTCGGCATCCTTGACTGCAAGACGTTCGCGTCGCTCACTTTCACGTTCCTGGTTCATGCGCGTGAAGGAATCCTTCACATTGATAAGCTTCTGAACTTGAGAGACAAGACCTTGAGCCTTAAGACGGTCGTTTTCCCAGCATGCCGAAAAATCGTCGAATTCAACGATCCTCTTCAGAACCTCTCGACGCTCACGTAGCGAAGGTTCGCCGCACTCATTGAGGCGGGTCAGAACTGTTCGCACGATTGCATACTTGCTCGTCTGCTCCCGATTCGCTCGAACAATGTTTGACAGATCAGTAGTTTGCGAGTCCGGGACACCAGCGCCCTTGAAAAATAGGAGTGTGTCCTGCTTGGATCGGCACAGCAAGGGAATCGTGTCGATCAACAGACTGAATAGTTCCGGCGGATAATGAAATGTGATATCCATCGACTTGACAAGCCCTTGATGCCAGACGTGGGACCGCGCAATACCCTTGCAAGAGAATCACTTCAGAGTTTGCCTAAACCGCCAAAAAATCTTTCCGCTATGATAATGTCAGCTTAAATGGTGGCCAATTTTTGTGTCTCAAATGCCAACCTTCTCGGCCCACACGCCAGGCTTTTGATGTGCTAGACGTCCAAGTTCTTGGCCTCGAGCGCGTGCTTCTCGATGAACTCGCGACGCGGCTCGACCTTGTCACCCATCAGCACCTGAAACATCTCGTCGGCCGCTTTGAGGTCTTCCATCCGCACCTGCAAAAGCGTCCGGTTTTGTGGATCGAGCGTCGTCTCTCGCAATTCTTCGGCATTCATTTCGCCCAAGCCTTTGAAGCGGGTGATCTGCATCCCTTTTTCACCCGCCTCTCGCACCGCCGCGAGCAGGCCCCGCAGGTCCTCGAGCCCGATCGTCGTTTCGCCTCGACGCAAGACATACCGCGGCTCCTCGGTACCGGTGCGCTGCTGGGGGATGAGCGCGTTGATATCGAGCGAAAATTGCGCCAGTTCCTGCAAACAACGGTTGATCGTGCGGACCTCGAACAATTCAACGATATGCAAACGAGGACCCGATAGGCCATTGCCATTCTCGTCGGTCACGCCGTCGGCCACCGTGAGCTCTTGGCCCGTGGACTTTTCCTGCTGCTGGATGAAGGCGTCGACCTCTTGCCGGGTGTAGAACCAATGATCGGCCGAGCCGACGAACACGTGGTACGCGGGCAAACGATTGGTCACCGGATCGAGCCGAGCCGAGTGCTGCCGCAAGCTGATGCCGCGCCGCTCAAGGGCCAGAATCGAATCTTCCAGTTGCGCGAGCAGGCGACACAAACGGTCCATTTCACCACCGCTGATCGTGCGGCCATCGCCGGGTTCGAAGCTGCTCTCGCCCAAACCCTGTTCGAGCAATTGCGTTTTCATCTCTTCGTCGGTTTGGACGTAATACGTTTGCTTCTTGGTCTTGACGCGAAATAGCGGCGGCTGGGCGACATAGACGTGGCCAGCTTGCACAAGCGAGTGCATTTGCCGATAGAAGAACGTGAGCAGCAACGTGCGGATGTGCGAACCGTCGACATCGGCGTCGGTCATGATGACGATTTTATTGTAGCGTCGTTTGGTCAGATCGGCGTCTTCGCCCAATCCGATGCCGATGGCCGAGATCATGCTGCGAACTTCTTCGTTGGCGAGGACTTTGTCTTCGCGGCTTTTGAAGGCGTTGATAATTTTTCCGCGGAGCGGCAAGATAGCCTGATACTCGCGGAGCCGCCCCCCTTCGGCGCTGCCGCCGGCCGAGTCCCCTTCGACGAGGTACAGTTCGCATTTGGCGACGTCTCGGCTCGTGCAGTCGCGGAGCTTGCCGGGCAACCCGGCTCCGCCGAGCGCGCCTTTGCGCTCGCGTAACAGGGCCTTGGCTTTGCGGGCAGCCTCGCGCGCCTCGGCGGCCAGCATCGCCTTTTGCACGATCATCTTGGCGACCTTGGGATTCTGTTCCAGGTACTTGGTCAAATAGTCGCCGACGAGTGAGTTGACAATCCCTTCCACCTCGGGATTGTTCAGCTTGCCCTTGGTCTGCGCCTCGAAGTGCGGATTCGGCACCCGGACCGCGATGATCGCGGTCAAGCCTTCGCGGAAGTCATCTCCCGTGGGGGTCAAGTCTTTATAAATGTTTTCTTTCTTGCCATAGGAGTTGAGCGTCCTAGTCAATGCCGTGCGGAAGCCGGAGAGGTGCGTGCCGCCGTCGACGGTGTTGATATTATTGACGTAGGTATGGATATTCTCGGAGTATTCCGTCGTGTACTGCATCGCGATTTCGATGCTGACCTGATCCTGTTCGCCGGTGACATACACAATATCGGCATGGGCGGGTTCAGCGGCGCGATTGAGATGCTCGATAAACGCCAGCAGGCCGCGTTCGTACTGGAACGTTTCACCTTCGCCGTTGCGCTCATCCTTGAGAACAATTTTCACCCCTTTGTTCAGGAAGGCGAGTTCTTGTATGCGACGATGCAAGGTCGAATACTCAAACTGAATCTGGCCGAAGATTTCGGGGTCGGGCTTGAAGGTGGTTTTGGTCCCGGTGCCAACACCTTTGCCCATACGGGCGACAGGGGCGACGGGCACGCCGCGCGCGTACTCTTGTTGAAACACACCGCCATCGCGGCGGACCTCGACCTCGCACCACTCGCTCAAGAAGTTCACCGCTTTGACGCCGATGCCATGCAAGCCGCCCGAGGTTTTATAGACTTGTTTGTCGAATTTTCCACCGACTTTGAGCTTCGTCATCACCGCTTCGAGCGTCGAGATGCCCAGTTCCGGATGGGTTTCGACCGGGATGCCGCGACCATCGTCGCTGACGGTGCAACTGCCATCGAGATTGATCGTCACGTGGATTTCACTGGCAAAACCGGCCATGACTTCATCGATCGAGTTGTCGATGGTTTCGTACACCAGATGATGCAAACCGCGCGAACTCGTGTTGCCAATGTACATGCCGCTGCGTTGACGCACGTGATCGACGTCGCTGAGGGCTTGAATTTGCGCGGCGCCGTATTCACCTTCAACCTTTTCGTTGTTGGGGGACGGGTTATCGTGGCTGGCGGAATCGTTCGACATGATGCGCTGTTTCAGTCAGAGATAAAAAACAAACAATGATCGTTAAACCGGCCCCACACGGAGCCGAATATCGGTAATACGTTCTTGGGGCAATTGCTGGGCAAGCTTGCGGATCAGCTCGGCCTTTTGAAACGTCAACTCCTGCACAATCGCCGAGTTGGCCACGGTCACCTCGAACGCTCCGCGACGGACGCTTCCGACGCGACAGCGTTTGGCGAGCGACTCTCCCACGGCGGCGGCCCATGCTTCGGCATAACCCTGATTGGCAAGCGTACGCGCATAGCCGCGCCGAGTGATGAGTTCGCTCAAGGCGTCGGCGAGGCGTGTGGGTTTCGTCATCCGGTGTGGTTGCTCAGCGGGTTTCGTGATCGCGGGCAAGCGGCATGATTACGTAACCATAGCCGTCGTCGGTCGAACAAACCGCGGCACTCTCGGCGTCCTTGAGTTCGATTGCAAACGTTTTGTCTGGATCGAGCACGCGGAGAAAATCACTCATGTAACGAGGATCCAACATGATCGAGATGCTTGGACCGTCGTAGGCGATGGGTAATTCGACGCGCGCTTGGCCAATATCGGCCGCCTTGGCGGTAAGCACGATGCTGCCGTTGCCAAACGTAAAATCGACGCCGCGGCTTTCCTCGCTGGTGGTGATCTGCGCCTGACGCACCGCCGCGAGGAACGGCCCAACAACCATCTCGATACGCGAGGCGTTGTCGCGACGCGGAAACACATCGCGCCATTTGGGAAATCGACCTTCGACCAGCCGCGAGAAAATGGTTGCCCGAGCGGTTTTGACCAAAATATCGTTGCCACGAGCGGCGAGTTGCACTTCGGTATCGCCGTCTTGCAGAACACGCTCGATCATCTGCATGGCGCGTGTCGGCACGATCGTGGCCTGATCCTGCGTGTTACTGCCGCCAACGCTATGGGCGGGGCCCTCCATTTTGGCCAACCGTCGACCATCGGTCCCGACGGCCGTGATCGTTTCCGCCGCCATTTCTAGCAGCACGCCACCCAAGGCGTAGCGGGTACTCTCGTTATCGGTGGCAAACACCGTGCGGCGAATCAATTCACGCAACAAACGCACGGGCAATTCGTGATACGTTTTTTCGTTGAACGAGGCGACGACGGGAAACTCATCGGGATTGGCGGCCGGGAGCTTAAATTCGCTCCGATCGCCACGGACGACCGTGCCATGCTCATTCGTTTCGATTCGTAGCTGAGCGTCCGACGACTCGCGTAAAATGGAGCCGATACGGCCAATTGGCAACACACAATTGCCCGGCGACTCGACTTGAACGCCGCTCACAACGACCCGAATGCCAATTTCCAGATCGGTGGCCAATAAGAGAGCACTATCGCCCGAAACTTCGAGTTTGATACTCGAGAGGATTGGCTTTGGACTTCGAGCCGGAGCCACAGGAGAGGCGAGTTGAAACGCTGCCAGGAGCTTTTCGCGATCAAAGGTTGCTTTCATGCGAGTGTCGTCGATTACTAACGATAAAGGTTATAAAAGAATTCTAAACAGTAATAACAATAGCATGTCGACCAAAAGCGACAGAACCCGTTAAGTGCTTTGGTGTAAAGCCGTAGCTTGATTTTGAGCCGGTGGATAATCGGTTGTACAGGAGTCGATGGAGCGTCGGCAGTCGGTCGATGATTGTCGTCGACATTCAGTCGACGGGGGCTCGCGGCAAGCGTCGACGGGTGATGAATCACAACTCATCGACAGGTTATGCAGCATCGGTTTGAACATCGATATTCATCTCGAATGGTGGGTCGTCGCATGGGTCAACGTTTGACGAATATCCCGCATGGCTTGTTGCAGCACAGGGTCTTGGTCCGCTTCGGTTTTGCGGCACGCATGGAGCACGGTGGTATGATCGCGGCGGCCAAAAAACTCGCCGATCTGCGTTAAACTCAGACCGGTCAGCGATCGGGCCAGGTACATGGCCACCCCTCGGGCATGGACGACGGCCTGCCGCCGAGTTGCGCTGCGCATCTCGGTCAGCGAGACGTCGAGTCGGCGAGCCGTGGCGAGGGCAATCTCGCGTAGCGTCGGCGCAGCAGCGACTTGAGAGCGATTTAATGCTTGTTTGACATCATCGAGGTGGATCGAGCGTTTTTCAACCTGGGCGACCGCCTCGATTTGCAGCAACACGCCGAACAGATCTTGCGCCTGGCCGGACAATCCCTCGGCCAACTGCCGCAGCGCGGCGGCCGAGATCGGCATCTTACGAGTTTTAGCCAGCCGGGAGACGAGTTCGAAGCGCGTCTCGCTCCGCGGCGGTTCGATCGTCACCAGCGCCCCTTCTTCAAGGCGGCTCAACAGCTCACTCTGCAAGTCGAGCGCGGCGTCGATGGGGCGGCGCGACGTGATGACCGTGGGCAACGAGAGTTCGCGACGCTCGTCGAGCGTGTTGATGAGTTCCACCTGTGCGGCAAAATGTTCCGACAACACGCCGACTTCCTCGATCACGAGCAGTGCCGCGTTGCGTTGCTGCGAGCGCCACCAGGCGAGTGAGCGCTGGGCATTCGCGTCCCGAAATTCCCGCGCGTAGTCGATCGCCGCAAAGCGAACGACCTCGGCCGCGGCGCGATCGTGGCTCCAGGCATCGCTGAGCATGTTGACCAGATGGGTCTTGCCCGAACCGGTGGGGCCAACGAGCACCAACGGATACACGAACGCCAACTCGGCTTCCAACTCCTGCTGAGCTTCGAGGGCAAAGAGCGGTTGTTCAGCGAAGCGGGTGCGCGACTCGCTGGCGGAATTGAGCATTCGCGTGATGGCGTGCCGCAGCAAGGCGTTCTCGGGCCCGACCACAAACTCGCGCAGTCGACTGGTGCTGCGCGCGCGTCGAGTCGACTCGATCCAAGGAGCCAATTCAGATACGGCGGCGGGAATGGTCACAACGCCTGAGAGCACGACGGATCCGTCCGGGATGAGCGCCCGCTGCAGGGAGCGCAAAATGACCGATCAAATTCGGTCCGCATTATAGCGGAGACGCGCTCACAGAGCGACCCAGCGGAGCGGTTTTTCCGGCGATTTTTGTTTGGCGTAAGCGATGGTAGGTCAATGAGATACGGTCGACGGCTTCGGCCACCTCGGCCGGAGTGGTCGGTGCCCCAAAACTGAACCGCAACGAGCTGCTCAGCACCGTGTCGGCGAGCCCCATCGCGCGGAGCGTCGGCGAGGGCTCGCTCGAACCACTGGCGCAGGCCGAGCCCGCCGAGCAGGCGATGCCCTCCAGATCGAGCGCCATCAGCAACGCTTGCCGATCGACGCCCAGGAATGCGACATTCGAGGTGTGCGGCAACCGCTCGACCGCCGCGCCGTTGATGAGCACGTCGGGGCAAGCTGCCTGCAATTGGCGCTCGAACTGTTCGCGCAACGCGAGCAGCTGCGCCGCGCGCGCGGCTTGCTGTTCGTGCCAGAGTTCCAGTGCCCGACGAAAGCCCACCACCAGCGCCACGCTCTCGGTGCCGGGCCGCAACCCTTCCTGCTGGTGACCGCCAAATAGCTGCGGACTCAACTCGGTTCCATGACGCACGATGAGGGCACCGATTCCCACCGGGCCGTGAAATTTGTGCGGAGCGACGGTCATGGCCGACACGCCGAGCGCGCGAAAGTTGACCGGTCGCTTGCCGACGACCTGCACCGCGTCGCTATGCACCGCAATGTTGCGATCCCGGCACAACTCGACGAGCGGCGCGAGGGGTTGTAGCACGCCGGTCTCGTTATTGCCGAGCATGACGCTCAGCAGTCGCGTGTTGGGCGTGAGCAAGTCGCCCAGTTCGTCGAGCCGCACGAGGCCGCTGGAGTCGACCGCCAGGTATCGCACGTCCACGCCGTTCCGGGCAAGTTGCTCGGCGTTGCCGGCGATCGAGGGGTGTTCGACGGCGGAGAGAATGACCCTGGCGGAGTTCGACCGCTCGGTGCCCAGCAAGCCGTGCAAGGCGAGGTGATTGGCCTCGGTGCCGCCGCTGGTAAAGATTACTTTGTCAGAGTGAAAACGGTCGACCTCGGCCCCCAGCATTCGGCCGATGCTTTCGCGCGCGTCTTCGATCACTTGCCGCGCGCGGCGACCGATTTGGTGCTGGCTCGAGGCGTTGCCGAAGTACCGAAGTTGGCATTCGTGCATGGCCTCGGCCACCTCGGCGAGCAGCGGCGTGGTCGCATTGTGGTCGAGATAGATGGTCGTCATGCCGTCATTCTACGACAAATGCGCGGGGGACAGTTCGCAGAGTTCGCAAATTTGGGATTGTTCCCAATAGGCGCTTAACCGCGTTGGCGGTTGCGATAGCGGGTGCTCACTCGATCGAGCAAGGCTCGGTCCTCGTCGCTGAGACTCTGGCGTCCGAGGCGTTGCAAGCGTTCGAGGATGTCGTCCATGCGGCGTTCTTCGTCGGCCTCGACTTGTTGGCGGCGGCGTTCCCGTTCCTCGCGGCGTTTTTCGATCCAGCGGCGCATCAGTCCTGGCTCGCTCTCGCCGCGAGCGGGACCTTCCAGGCTGGTGAACCCCTGCGAGAAGTCGTACCCGAACGGAGCGTCGTCCGGTTCGCGATCTTGGAGCCGTAGCGCCTCGGTCTTGGCCGTGAAGTACAGGAAGATGCCGAACACGACGAGCGGCAAGGAGGCGTAGCTGTAGGTATTGCGAACCAGCCAGGCGACGAGCACCAGCAACATGGCTGTCAGCTTGGCCGAGAGCACGACGTACAAGACTGCGGTGCGATACCCTTTGTGGGGCCAGACCAGCGCCCTGAGCGCGCGTCCACCGTCGAGCGGCACGGCCGGCAGCAGATTCACCATGGCCAACCACCAGTTGAGCCAGAACGTGATTGCGAGCCCGTGCAGCCAGGTGATCGATTCGTCGCCGGGGGGCGGCGCCGGGGGTTCGAGCGGATTGAGCAAGGGGAGGACCTGCTCCCACGACCCGCTCACCGCGACGAGTGGCGGCAGCACGACCAGACAGATCACCAAGTTCAAGAGCGGGCCGACGAGCGAGGTGGCCAGTTCTTGGTGGGGGTCGTTCGAGACGTTCACATGGCTGAGGCCGCCGAAGGGGCCGAGCAGAATCTGATCGGCATGGCCGCCGACGCGCCAGGCCGCCCAGCAGTGGGCCAGTTCATGCAAGAGCACGCTGAGGAACAGGATGCCCAGGGCCGCGAGGGCGTACGCCAGCATGTCGTGCCGCGGACCAAACAGCACCAGCGCGGCCAGCAGCACGAAGAACACGTGCAGCCGGACTTGCAAACCGGCCCAGCGGCCGAGCGATACATTCCAGGAGAGCAATTCGCGCATGGCGTTTTACCGCGCCGCGGCCATCGTGGGCCGACGTTCCGCAATCGACCGTATTTGGAGAGAATCAACGCCTTCAATTATCCTATCACGAGCCCAGCAAGCTTGGCAAACAATCCTTGGGGGCGATTTACAAACGGATCTTACGAGTCGAGGTCAGATCATGCCCCAAGGCGAAATTCTCCTCCAAACGCGGCGTTTCACGGTGATTCGGCAAATTCAGCGCACACCCGACGGGGTGGAACACATCCGCGAGACGGTGCAGCATCCGGGGGCGGTCACGATTTTGCCGCTGTTCGACGACGGCCGAGTCTGCCTGATCCGCAACGATCGCATCGCCGTCGAGCAGGTATTAATCGAGCTGCCGGCCGGCACGCTCGAACCGGGTGAGCAGCCCGAGGTGACCGCCGCGCGCGAGCTCGAGGAGGAGACCGGTTATCGAGCTGCGCAGCTCACCAAGCTGCACGAGTTTTTTATGTCTCCCGGCATTTTGAACGAACGGATGCATGTCTACGTCGCCCAAGGCCTCGCGAAGACGCAGACCCATTTCGACGCCGGCGAGCAAATCGAGAACCTGATCGTGACGTGGGATGAGGCGGTGCGGATGGCGCTCGACGGCACCATTCAGGATGCCAAGAGCATTGCGACCCTATTGCTGTGGGAGCTACGACGCGGCTAACGACCTTAGTTCCACCCCGCTACTCCCTCGCCTGCACTGCTAGCAGCAGCGCTCTCGTCTTGACGCTATCGCTCGCTCGACGCACACTACGCCCCCCATGCGCCTGATTACCCGATATGTCATCATCGAAACGCTCAAGGTGTTTGTCGTCGCTCTGGCGGCGCTCACATTGGTGATGGTCATTTTCGGCTTGGTTCGCGAGGCGCAGAGCCAAGGCCTCGAGCCGCGACACGTGCTGCGGATCGTGCCCTATATCCTGCCCGACTCGCTCCGTTACACCATCCCCGCGACCGCTTTGTTCGCCGTCACGATCGTGTGCGGCCGGATGTCGGGCTCAAACGAAGTGGTGGCCATGAAGAGCTTGGGGATTAGTCCTTGGGCCGTGATTGGGCCGATCTATGCGCTGGCGCTCGTGCTCAGCTTGTTGACCGTGTGGATCAACGACCTGGCCGTATCCTGGGGGCGGACCAACGTCCGCCGCGTGATCATCGAGAGCGTCGAGGAGATCGCCTACGGGCTGCTTCGTTCGCAGCGCAGCTTTCAGTCGCCGCAATTCTCGATCATCGTCAAGGGGGTCGACGGCCGACGCCTCATCCATCCGATCATCAACATCAAAGGAGGAGGCAAGGGGAAGCCGCCGATCACGCTCGCCGCAGCCGAGGCAGAACTCGAGTCCGACACCAAGGAAATGTTGCTGATGATCGTGTGTCGCGACGGCAACATCAACGTCGAGGGACGCACGCGCGTCCGCTTCGAGCACGAACGGATCCCCATCCCGCTCGAATCGGCCAGCCCAACCGGCATGGATATCGTCACGCCGGCCTATATCCCCGGGGCTCAACTGCCGGTCGAAACCGCGCTGGCAAAAGAGAAAATCGAGAAGTTCATCCACTATCGGGCCGGTCGGGCCGTGAGCGATTTGCTGTGTGGCGAGTTCGCCTACCTCGACAACTCGGAAACGCGACTACAGGCCCATATTCTCGACGAAATGTGGGGCAACCTGGCCCGACTCAAAACCGAACCCCATCGCCGCTGGTCGAACGGGTTCAGTTGCCTGTTCTTCGTCATGATCGGCGCGCCATTGTCGATCTGGTGGCGCAATGGCGAAATCCTCTCGAGCTTTTTCGCCTGCTTTGGTCCGATTCTGATTTTGTATTATCCGTTGCTCGCCCTCGGGGTGCAGCAAGCCAAGGACGGCCATCTGCCGCCGATCAGCGTGTGGATCGGCAATGTCGTGCTCGGGTTGCTAGGCGGCTTTTTGCTGCGGCACGTGATCCGCTATTGAGCGCGTGAGTTCGATAGACTCTTATTTTTTGGCGTCCTTGGCTTTCTCGTCGACCTTGGGGGCCGGGAACCGTTCTTGTTTCGTGTCCAGGTTCCAGAGCTTGAGCGCGTCGCCGTGGCTGCCGGTGGCGAGCGTCTTGCCGTCGGGCGAGAAGGCCACGGCCCAGGCGCTGCCGTTGTAGCCTGTGAAGGCGTGCAGCTCTTTTTTCGTGGCGAGGTCCCATAGCTTGACCGAGCGATCGTGCCCGGCCGAGGCGAGCCACTTGCCGTCGCGGCTCAGGGCGAGGCCGTGGACCCAGTTCTTGTGGGCCTCGATCGAGGCGAGCTCGCTCGGTGAGGGGACTTTCTTGGGGGGCTCGGCCGCCGGGGCGTCTTTCTTGTCGCCGTCTTTCTTCTCGGCGTCGGGCTTTTTGTCGTCTTTCTTCTCGTCCTTTTTCGCCTCGTCTTTTTTGGGCTCCTCTTTTTTCGGCGCTTCCTTTGGGGGAGCTGCTTTCTTGACCGCCTTCGATTCGTCGAGCGTCCAGAGCTTTATCAGTCGATCGGCGCTGCCGGTGGCGAGGGTTTGACCGTCGCCCAGCAAGGCCAGCGCGAGGATGGCGTCGTCGTGACCTTCGAGCTTGAGCCGTTCCTTGCCGTCACCGGTGTTCCAGACGATGACCGTCTTGTCGTTGCTGCCGGTGATGAGCTTCTGGCCGTCGGCGGAGAGCGTCAGGCAGGTGACCGCGCCGCTGTGTCCTTGGTAGACTTGCTTTTCTTGCGGGGGCGCGGTCGTGATGTCCCAGAGCTTGACCGTGGTGTCGTCGCTGGCGGTAAGCAGTGACTTGCCGTCGGCGGTGAAGAGCACGCCATGAACCCAATGCTTGTGCGGGGCAAACGACAGCTTTTCTTTTTTCGCGGCCACGTCCCACAGTTTTACCGTGCCATCGTAGCCGCCGGTGGCCAGCGTCGCGCCGTCGGGCGAAAAGGTCACGCACCACACGGCGGTTTCGTGCCCTGCGAACGACGCCCGTTGCTGGCCGCTGACAGGGTCCCAAAGCCGCACCTCGCCCGGTCGATACAGCAGGGTTTGTCCGCCGGTGGTGGCGAGCAGATCCCCCTTGGGCGAGAACGCGGCGGCGGTGACCCAGCCGCGATGGGTGCCGATGCTGGGCGCGTCAGCCGCGTGCGACTGTGCACTCGACGAGAGCGCAATGACAACCACCAACCAGTGACTGAGCCACGAACGTGTCATGATCGGACACCTTTAATCAAGCGAAGGTAATCATGCGAAGGGGGGAATGCATGGAAGCGATTATAATCGCTCGGCAGCGTAAAATCCCCCTCGACCTACCCATCTTGCAGGAAGTGAGTGAGCATCTAGAATAGAACGCAGCTTACATCATTCATTGTCGAGGAGCACTTACCGCCATGTCAGGACCGATCATTCGCACAGGCCCCACCCCGCTGTTCTCACAGAACTGGGACAACGTGTTTGGCAAGCGGAAGGGCGCGCAAGCAGCCACTGCCAAGAAGGCCACCGCGAAGAAGGCGAGCAAGAAGGCCCCGAAGAAGAAAAAGTAACGATCGCGACGCGCGGCCGTTGAGAACCTGCCTCTGCTCCCGACGTGTGCGGTGAGCGGCTTCTAATGGTGGCCGCCGACCGCGTGCAGCGTGGCGGCAATTGGTACCGCCTCGGGCGTGTCTTGGGTCTGAACACTATTGCCGCCGGCGACTTGCGCCTCGTCCAGCGATTGGGTCGCGCGTTCGACGATTGTTTCGGCGTCGTCGTCGTGCCGCACCTCGGCTACGCCGATGCTCACGGTGAACTGCATCGGGTCGTGCCCTTCGCAGTTGACCTCGCATTGTTCGAGCGTCTGACGAATGCGCTGGGCCAGATCGACCGCCTTGGTCAGATTGGACGAGAGCAGCACAATGGCCAGTCGGTCGTCGGCTACCCGGGCGACCATATCGGTGTCGCGGCGCATGAGGTTGATGGCCTGCACGGCCTCGCGCAACACTTGCTGGCTCAGTTCCTTGCTTTGGCGGTCACGGATATTGCTGAACGAGTCGATCGAGCAAATCATGACGCTCACCGGCGTATGGTAGCGGTGGTTTTGCTCGATGCGGCGCCGCAACTCGACCGTGAACGCGTCGCGATTGGGCAGGCTTTGCAGCAGGTCGACCGTTTTGCTCAGCTCGACATCGGGCGTTTTAGCGACCGCCTGGGACGACTGCGGAACAATCATCGAGCCATCGTGCAAATGAGTGCAATTGCGGCCAGCCCGTTTCGAGGCGTAGAGCGCTTCGTCGGCCCGCTTGACGAGCGAGCTGGGATCTTCGCCCGTGATCGCCGAGGCCACGCCGCAACTCATGGTGACGTGCAGTTGTTGTTCCTCGAACATCAGCGTGACCGCTTCGATGGCCAGTCGAGCGCGTTCAGCCCCAAGTCCGCCGCCGGTCAATTCGGTGGCCGGCATGATGATCGCAAATTCCTCGCCGCCGTAGCGGCAGACCAAATCCACGTCGCGCATCGCCTTGCTGAGCGCTTTGGATGTTTCCTTGAGCACCTGATCGCCCGCCTGGTGGCCGTGGGTGTCGTTGAACTTCTTGAAGTAATCGATGTCTCCCATCATCAGCGTGACGGGCGTGCGATAGCGATGATACTCGGCGACGCGACGGCCCAACTCGTCGTCAAACGCGCGGCGGTTGAGCGCGCCGGTTAAGGCGTCGGTGCGGGCCTGGGCCATCTGCTTCTCGAGCGCTTTCTGCTGCTCGACCAGCTTGGCTTCGGCTTCTTGCAGCTGGGCTTGCAGCGATTCGTTGGCCTGTGTGACCTTCGAGACGGTGCTCAAGAGCGCGTCTTGTAGTTCGCTCGTGTCGCCGTGGGCCGCATGGGCCAGTTCGGCATTGATCGCCTGCACGCTGCTGTTGTGTTGGCCGACATTGGCACCGACGCTGCCGACCAAGTCCTGTAATTTGCGCATCTGTTCGTCCATCTCCTGGACTTTTTGGTTCTGCTGTTCCATCAGCTCTTTCATGATCGAATCGCGCAGCCCGTCGGTGTTGGCCACGGAGCCGGCGGATCCCGGCGACGGTTGACGCAGCCAGGCACCCAACGCACCGCCCACCACCAATTGAACGGTCGATAACCCCAGCAGCGTACCAATTCCAAATTCACTACTCATGTTGTTCTTTTCTCGCAAACAGCAACTATCTGCTTCACGGTTGGCGCTCGACGCACCGACGGTGGTTCTCAATCCACACGGCACGCTTTCGACTGTCGGTAAAACTCTAGCTTGAGCCTGGACTTCTCCCCCAACAGTGACTGGAGTTTTCGGGTAAATATCGACCCGCCTATACTCATCGTAACAGCTATGACGAATATGCGAGGCAATTCTGAGCTAGGCATCGAGGGGGGGGCTGCGAACCATCTTTCATGCTGATAGAAACGGTTGCTCGTCTCGCTCGAACTCATTGTTTTCCAAGCGGCAGGGGGAACGTTTTCGGCCAATTTTGCAGCCGCATGCCTCTCGCTCGCCACCCGTCGACGGTCTATCATCGAGAGTATGTCAACAGCTAGCACATCACGCTTGCGGATCTTGGTCTTGGGGCTGGGCGATCGTCCCCAAGTGGTGGCCGACGTCGAACGCTTGCGTCAGCCGCTGAGCGAGCATTTTGACATTGCCAGCTGGGATCTCGGCTTTCAGGCCGATCTCAGCTCGGTCGAGGCCGACCTGGCCTTTGTCTTTGGCGGTGATGGGTCCGTTCTCCGCGCCACCCATCAGATGGGCTACCGACAGGTGCCCGTCGTGGGCGTCAACATGGGCACGCTCGGCTTTCTTGCCGCCCTGCATCCCAACGACGTGCTAGCTGTGCTGGGTGACCTGGCAGCCCGCCGCTATCGGGTCGTCGAGCATCTGATGTTCGAGTGCAGCTTGCTGCATTATGGTGTCGAGGTCTGGACCCGGCTCGGCTTGAACGAGGTCGCCATTCGCGCCGGCGCGCCGTTTCGCATGCTGCACGTGAATCTCTACGTTGACGCAGAATGGGTCACCACCTATAGTTGCGACGGCCTGATCATCAGCACCCCCGTCGGTTCGACCGCGCACAGCATGTCGGCCGGCGGACCCATTCTCCGCAAAGACCTGCAAGCCTTCGTCATCTCGCCCATCGATCCGCACACGCTGACCCATCGACCCGTGGTCGATTCGGCCGACCGGACGTTCGAGCTCGATGTGCCGGCCGAGCAGAGCGGCGCGGCGATCGTGATCGACGGCCAAGTGGTCAGCGACTTGACCGAGGGACACCGCTTGCGAGTGCGACGCGCCGCGGCGCGGTTCCAGTTGGTCGAGGTTGCCGGTCACGGCTACTACGGTACCTTGCGCGAAAAGCTCCGCTGGAGCGGCAGCTTGACCCGCAACGGATAGCCGGTCGCCCAAGCCATAGGATGGCGCGGGCACGATGTTCGTAGACTGACTTCGATCTCTCGAAAGGATGCGAGAATCATGCTCGTTCGTTGCGCGGCTTTCGCCTTCATCGCTTTGTCTGGCCTGCTCGTCGGCCCTGACACTCAGGCTCAAACCAGCACCGCGCCCCGGCCACCCCTCAAAAGTGCGCCCCAGAAAATCACGGCGCCAAAACCAAACGCGCCGACCTCGAAAAGCGCCCCCACACAGACCACCACCAACAGTAAGTCGGCCGAACCGCTCTACTTATTGCGGTACAAATTCCAGACCGGCGAGACCATTCGCTGGGAGGTCGAGCATCTCGCCAATGTGAAGATGAGCGCCGCCGGCTCCACGCAATCGGCCGACACCTACAGCAACTCCGTCAAAGCCTGGCGCGTCACCGGAGTCGATTCGCGCGGCCGTGCCACCTTCGAGCAGTCGATCGAACGGGTCAAGATGCGGCAGAACCTCACCGGACGACCCGAGGCCACCTACGACAGCACGATCGACAAGGAAGCGCCCGTCGGGTTTCAAGACGCGGCCAAAGCGGTCGGCGTGCTGCTCGCGACCATCACGCTCGACAACACCGGCAAGCTCATCAAGCGCGAAGACAGCGCCGTCAAGCACACGGCCACCACCGCTCAGTTGACCATTCCGCTCCCCGACGAGCCCGTGGCGATCGGCCGTGATTGGAGCATCCCCGACGACCTGCAAGTGACCGGCCGCGATCAGCAGCCCAAGAAGATCGCCCGTCGGCAACTCTTCACGCTCGAATCGGTTCGCAATGGCATCGCGACGATCAAGGTCGAAACGCAGTTGCTCGCGCCGGTGCACGACCCGTCGATCGAAGCTCAATTGGTGCAAGGCGAGATGAACGGCCGCGTGCGGTTTAACATCGAGCGCGGGCGCATCGAAAGCCAGCAGATGGATCTCGACAAGCATCTGGTGGGCGTGCAAGGTGAGGGTAGTTCGATGCACTATGTTTCGCGATTCAGCGAGACGTTGCTGGGCAGCCAAGACCGAACCGCCGCCAAGCCCAAGATCGTCGGCCCCCCCGCGCCGTAAAAAAGCTTTGTCTCGGCAACGGTGCAGGGGATAGAATACAAGCATGGACACCAGCACACCACCGGCCGCCGCATCACGGATGCACGACCACATCATGCTCACCCCAGGCACATGTGGCGGCAAAGCTCGGATCGAGGGGACCCGGATTCGTGTGCAAGACATCATGATCTGGCACGAGCGATTGGGGCGCTCGGCCGAAGAGATCGTTCGTGACTATCCTCAGCTTTCATTGGCGCAGGTCTACGCGGCCTTGGCGTATTACTACGACCATCGCGCCGAAATCGACGCTCAGCTTCAAGCGGACGAGCAGACCGTCGCGGCGATGAAGGCCTTGTTTCCATCACGTCTTCAGGCAATCGCTCCCGATGCCAAACCGGCATGACTCCCGCCGTGCGATTCCACCTCGATGAGCATGTCGACCCGGCGATTGCTCATGCCCTGCGGATTCGCAACATTGATGTGACCACCACACGCGAACAGGGGCTTGCTGCTGCCAGCGACCTCGAGCAACTGGCCTTTGCACGGCGTGAGGGACGCGTGCTGGTGACGCATGATCGCGATTTCCTTGGCTTGGCAGCCCAAGGATGTTCTCATGCAGGCATTTGCTACTGCCATCAGCATGCGCGTAGTGTAAGCGAATTGATCAAATCGTTGTCTTTGTTGGCCTTTCGTGTCGACCCGGCAGAGATGATCGGACATATCGAGTTCCTTTAGCCTCATGCCGACGCGCTCAGCCGCTTGGAAGAAACCATCCTGACGGGTTACAATCGGCTCGCGCTATTTTCTCTTTTACTGCGAGACAACTGCATGAGCCGCGTTGAACTGAGCGAACACGTTCGAGCGATCCCCGATTTTCCCAAGCCGGGCATCCTGTTCCGCGATATCACGCCGCTGCTCGCCTCGGGACCGGCACTCACGGAAACGATCCGCCAGTTGGCCGACCACTTTCGCAACGCGAAGGTCGACGTCGTCGCGGCCGCCGAGGCGCGTGGCTTCATCTTCGCCGCGCCGCTCGCCATCGCCCTGGGCGTCGGCTTCGTGCCCGTCCGCAAGCCGGGCAAGCTCCCCTTCGACACCCACTCGTTTCGTTACGACCTCGAATACGGCAGCGATACACTCGAAATCCACATCGACAGCTTTCAGCCAGGACAAAACGTGTTGCTGGTCGACGACCTGCTCGCGACCGGCGGGACGATGCGGGCCTGCTGCGAGTTGGTCAAAAAGACCGGCGCGACAGTCGCCGGCTGCGCCTTTGTGATCGAACTCACCTCGCTCGAAGGTGCCGCGCGACTCGCCCCCTATCAGGTCTTCAGCCTGCTCAAGTACGAGTAGCCAGGCCTGCAAATGAAGCGCTAGGGACGATGGCCGCGACTTGAGAGTCCCGAGCCGCTACCGCTGGGGGGCGTACCCATCCCGACGGCGCGTTGCCAGCGCCGCAACCACGGTGTGTTCGGCCGATCCTGAAACGCGAACCAGACCACGCCCCACAGCAGCACGGTGACCAGCAGCACGCCGCCGAGCCCCCAAGCTCCAGAGCGAATCAGCCGCGTGCCCAACCGCCAGGCCGGGTTCACCACCGCGCCATAATCTTCCTGCACGATCACGAACCAACCCAGCTCGTGCGTGTTCCGCTCGCGATGGCCGACCTCGACCTCGTCGATCGCGGCAAGAAAGCGTTGCTCCGGCTGGCCGCCGATCGGGTCGCGATAATCGTCGAGCACCGACCGTTCGCTGGCCAACTGTTGATCGGCCGCTTCCGGCGACGCCGCCCACTCATGAAGCTGCGCGAGGCGTGGCGCGTGCTCGGATAAATACAACTCGGGCTCGCTGGACGCCGCGGTCGAGAGCCGCGCCGTCAACGCCGGGTGTTCCAACACGATGGCCGTGCGCCCTTGTTCGTCGGCGCGCATGTCGACCAGCACGGCCAATCGATCGGCCGACTCGTCGCCGCGCAGCTCGGTGAAGCGTCCCAACTCGACCGTCAAGCCCAGCACGCCGAGCACCTCGCGCTGTTCGCCGTCGTGATCCCAGATCGGAACCGTGAACACGATCACCCGCTTATCGCTGGTCGTGCTGCGAATGACGCGCGACACGTGCGGCGCCTGAATCGGCTCGATGGGCTCGCCGAGGGGGACGGCCGGATCCAGATCGCGGCCCCGGCCGTGAAAATAGTCCCGATAGCGAAAGTTGTGTTCGACCTGGGAGCCGTCGTGTGGGTAGCGTGCCAGCCGCAGCCCTTGGTGGTCCAGAATGCTCCAACTGGCGGCGCTGAGCGACGAGTTGGCCTGATGCACGCGCTGCAGGGACTCGAGGAGTATGATCCGCTCGCGGGAGTCGCGGGGCTTGCCGATCGCCTGTCGCACACGTTCGCGGAGCGTGTCGTCGGCCGCGGTCAGCTCGAGCGTGTCCCAGCGGCGATTGATCTGCGCGGCCACGGCCTCAGCGACGAACCGGGCGGCGAACCGATTGCTTTCCAAGCCGCGGCGGATGAGCAACGCCTCCGAATCGCTGACCGCGATCGAAGTGGCGCTCCAACTCAGCAGCACGAGGATGACGGTCAAGATGAACGGGCCCAACACGCCCAGCAGCAGCAACGGCCGCCGCGCGATGCGCGCATGCCGTTTGTCAAGCGCGTCGATCACGGCTTGGGGGTTGGGGTAGCGATGGCGCGGATCGATGCTCAAGCAGCGGTCGAGAATATCGCACAGCGCGCGATCGGCCCCGCCGCGGCGATGAGCGATCGGCTTCGGCGCGTCGCGGAGCAATTGCTGATAGCGGCGCAATTGCTCGGCCAGCTCGCCCCCTTGACGCACGTAATCGACCCGTTGCTCGTTGCGGTAAGGGGGCTCGCCGGTCAGTAGATGGTACCCCAGTGCGCCGAGGGCATACACGTCCCAGCGGGCGTCAGGGGCGGCCTGTAGGTCGGCTTGCTCGGGAGCCATGTAGAACAGTGTCCCCAGCGAGGGTCGTTGCTCGTGCGACAAGCGTGACTGGCCAAAGTCGGCGAGCCGCGGCTTGAAATCCTGATCGAGCAAAACGTTCGCCGGCTTCAAGTCGCAGTGCAGCACCCCTTTGCCATGCGCATGCACCAAGCCGATGGCCACCTCGCGAAACATGGCCACCGCGTCGGCCTTCGGCAGTGGCCCCGCCTGGATCTGCTCGGCGAGCGAGCCGTGCTCGAGGTACTCCATGATGTAATACGGCGGCTCGGCGTCCCAACCGACGTCGATGAGCTGCACGACGTAGCGATCGGCAAAGAGAAATGAAAGCTTCTCGACCTCGCGGGAGAGCAGCGACCAGTCGAGCCCGCCGCGATGCGTGTAGTATTTGATGGCCACGAGCCGGCGCGTGCTCCGTTCACGCGCCACCCAGACTTCGCCATACGCTCCCGCGCCGAGGAAATGCTCGGTTTCGTAGCCGCTCACGTCGGCCGGCGGACGTGTCCGTTGCAGGCTCCGCTCGCATGCTTGCCGCACTTCGTCGGGCCCTTGGGGCAGTGTGTCGTCGGACTTCACGGGCTCTCCTCGCATCCCGTCCCCCTCACCCCTCTCCCCTTCCCGGATCATACACCCAAGCCGGTGGACGCTGCGACGGGTGAGGAAAGCCCAGCCGCTTGTCGGTCAGCAAATTGAACAGCGGTTCCCCGCTCAGGTAGCGTCGCAAGTTCTCGCTGAACAGGTTCGTCATGTCCTCGGCACGGCGACCACTCTGGCCACCCACGTGCGGCGTGATGAGCACGTTGGGCATGTCCCAGAGTGGGCTGTCGGAGGGCAACGGCTCGACTTCGGTCACGTCGACTGCCGCGCCCGCCAACCGCTGCTCGCGCAAGGCCGCGACCAGATCGCGCTCGACCACCAGCGGGCCACGCGCCACGTTCACCAAACACGCCGTCGGCTTCATCAATCGCAACGCCCGAGCGTCGATCATCCAGCGCGTCGCGCCGTTGAGCGGAGCCGAGAGAATCAAATAGTCGAGTTGCGGGAGCAAATCATCCAGCCGCTCGGGTCCCCAGAGTTGCTCGACGTGGGCGGGCTTGTCGAGCGGAAAATAATCGGTGGCCAAGATGCGACAACGGAACGGCGCGAGCACCTCGGCCAATCGGCGACCGTTGCCGCCGAAGCCCACGATGCCGATCGTGCTGCGATGCACGTCGCGCGTCGGTCGGCGTACAAACTCCTTGGCCTGCTGCGCCCGGACAAACACCCCCAGCGAGCGACTCCAGCCAAACAACAGGGCCATCGTCTGGTCGGCCACCTGATCGGCGAGCACGCCGCTCGCGCTGCACACCGTGATGTCACTCTCGATCACGCTGTCGACGAGGCAGTGGTCCATGCCCGCCGCGGTCGATTGGATGTAACGCAACTTGCCTCGCCGCACCACCTCGTCCCAGGGGATCGTCAAAAATCGGTCATGGCCGCAAAACACGTCGGCCTCCAGGATCTGCTCCGCGATATTCTCGTACGAGGCGTTGACGATCTCGGCCTCGGGAGCGACGCGGAGCATTTGCTCGCGGTGGCGTGCCTCGTTGGGAAAACACAAGACGATGCGCATGACCGTGAATCGACGAACGTGAGGAAAGGAATAGGAAGTCAGGTGTCGGTTACCGCTTGGACTCGGGCTGCTTGGGTCCCAGCGGGCGACAGATGAGCATTTGCAGCTTGGATTTCGGCCCCACCAGTTGCTGGGCGAGGATGTCGGCCTCGGTGAAGCGTGCGAGCAGGATCTCGCCATCGGTCGCGCGGTTGCGATCGTAGGAGATGTAGATCGTGCCGTCGGGAGCTTGGAAGCCGTCGGGGTACGAGATCCCCTTGCGATCGTCGAGCACCAGCCCACCGCGCCACTCGACGCCGTCGTCGTCCGACAACCAGGCGCTGAGCTGGACGCGCCCTTCGTGCCGATCGATGGCATCGCCGTGCTTGACCAATAGCAGTCGGCCCGACGCGAGGCGGCGGACATGAAACCGCGCGTTGGGCTGACGAATGTGCGGCGGCTCGCTGGGCGCGGCCCAGCTGCGCCCTCCGTCGGTCGACGTGCTCTGCATGATCCCTTTGACCGTCCGCGCGAGCATCCATAGCGAGCCATCGCGGCGCTCGACGAGCATGTGCTCGTGCCAGTCGGGATTCGGAAACTGCACCGCGCCGCGCCGCTGCCAACTCGCGCCCTGATCGGCTGACACGAACACGTTCGCGCCACGCAGCGGGTCGAGTTCCTTGAACTGTCCTTTGAACTGCCGAAAGCCTTCACGCTGGTCGAGCGAGATGGGCAGCAGCCACTCGCCGCTCTTGAGCACCGTCGGTTTGTTGAGCGTGACACCGTGCCAAACGCGCCGCGGCGAGGTCCAGAGGGGTTGCTCGGCGTCGGGGTTATCGCACCGCGTCATCCACACTCCGGCGCGGCCATCGAACATGTCCATCGATTGATCGAAGATCAGCCATAGTCGCCCGAGCGGGTCGGTCCAGAGGTTGCCGACCAACACGCTACGATCCATCGGCAAGCTCTTCGAGTGCGAATCGACCACCAGGCGCGGCTTCGACCAACTCGCGCCGTCGTCGTCGCTCGTGGCGAGCACGAAGAACGCCTTGGGACTGTCGCCGCCCGCCACCCAGCAGGCCCAGAGCCGACCCTGGGGCGTCCGCTCGATGCCGATCGTCATGCCGTAATCGAGCCGGTCGTAGTCGTATTGCGGCAGCGGCGAGGTGTTCAGAACCGGCGGCACCAGCGCCAGATCGGCGACGCGCCGCAGCACGTCGAACTCGTACTCGCGGACCTCGGCCGGGGACATTTGGGCGAAGCGGCGTGCCGGTTCCAGCCCCGGTTCGTCGGCTGGCTCTTGGGCCTGCGCCGCGAGCGATAGCCCGAATAATAACAGCGTGAACCACCACAAAACCTTCATGGCACAAGTCGCCTGTGAGGAGGAAAAAACTCGAAATTGGGCCCAATCTCGCCCGGCGTGGATCCTCAGGGCCATGATACGGGCTCGCTTGGCAATAATAAAGCAAGCGGAATCGAGCGTCGTCGTAAAGAGTTGATCCGCCGTGCCTTGCAGCCTCGCCTGGGCCTCGGCTCCCCCACTCGCCCGCGCCTCCGCCTCGCCTTACCCCCCCGGCCTACGCTGCTGCGTAGCGATCGCCTAATGCCTTCGGCCCTCACCCCGCGCACCGCTCCCCACACCCCTTGCTGCTCCTTTTTCACTTGGTTCGGCCGCCTTGGGCAATTACCATAAATAGAGTTAACAACTCTCGACGCACTCGTCGAAAAGTGCGCGTGTTGGTCTGTCTATATTGATTGATGACGCAACTCCTACGGAGCGCGGAAATGAACATGTCTCGACTTTGGTTGTGTGCCGTTCTGGCACTGTGCGGATTGAACGCGGTCTTGCTGTCTGCGGCGGAGCCGGTCCGCAAACCGCTGCTCAAGGCCGGGCAGTACAATCCCGATCATCAGTCGGTCGAGATGTTCTCCGCCATCAAGGAAGGGAAGATCGCCGTCAAGCTCGTCGCCAAGGATTCGACCGAGGGTCGGTTGTTGGTGACGAACAAAACGGCGGCCCCGCTCAATGTGAAAATGCCCGACGCCTTTGCGGGCGTACAAGTCCTGGCGCAGCTCGGCGGCGGGATGGGTGCGATGGGCGGCGGCGGCGGCGCTCAAGGAGTGGGCGGCGGAGCGGGCGCGGCGGGTGGAGCGGCCGGTGGCGGTGGAGCCGGCGGCGGATTTTTCAACGTGCCGGCCGAAAAGACCTCGGACCTCAAAGTCCCCTGCGTCTGCTTGGAGCATGGCAAGCCCGAGCCCCGGCCCGAGATGACCTACGAAGTTCGTCCGATCGAAACCTTCAATAGCAACCCGATGGTGCGCGAGATCGTACGGCTATTGGGCAACGGTCAACTCAATCAGCGCGTGGCGCAAGCCGCGACCTGGCACTTTGCGAACAAGATGAGTTGGGAAGCGCTCGCCGACAAGCGCGTCGAGCGGCTCGGCGGCCAGCCGTATCCGTACTTCAGCCTCGAAGAGATGCAAGCCGCCTACGCCTTGGGCCAGTACGTCGAGAAACTGGTTGAAGACAACAAGAACTCGCCCGCGGACAGCCTGACCAAGCTGCCGAAGCTGTAAGCCAAGATCATAACGATTGAGCTGGTTCACTCAAGCCGGCGGCTCTGACGCCGGTTTTTCGGCGACAGAGCCGCCGGCTTGGGAAATTCATTCTGCGAGTGTACTTAGTCGCTCAGCACTCGTTCTAACGCCGCGCGGATGATCCCCTCGGCGCCGCGGCGCACCCAGCAATAGCCGTGCTGCTCGATGAATTTTTCATCACATGCTCGGTCGGTTGGAATATAGCCTGGGGCGCACTCGCCAAAGCCGAGCGCCATCACGAAGGCGTCGCGGCGCATCTTCTGCGCGGCCAGTTGATAGGCCACGAAACTCTCGGCCGGCAGCAACACGATTTGCGCCGCGCCAAAATCGATGCACGGCACGTCGATCCGGTGCCCCTCGGCATGGCGCGCGAGGTTGCTGAGCCCCAGCGCGGCGTCGGCCCTGGCGCGCAAGCTTTTCTGCCCATCGGCGACAATCGCTTGCAACGCTTCGCGGCTCAGGCTGGGTCGATCGCTGTGCGGCAAGAGCATCGTCGTGTTGCGAAA
>CAZZBK010000049.1:24222-35745 GCA_964652155.1 uncultured Planctomycetaceae bacterium
ATCTCGCCGTCGTCGGCCATTTGCATGGCTGGGTTGCTCGTGCTGCTCGAGCGACCGTAGCTCACGCGGCCATCGATCTCGACGCGGCGATTCGAGGCGATCCGCTCGACCTTGGCTTGGCCGAGCCCCAAGTGCGTGATCCGCGTCGTCTCTTGCAGGCTGGCTTCCAATCGCTGGGCAACACGCTGCACGCATTGGGCATGAAAGTCGACATCGCAAAACAACCCGCCGGGTGATGATTGGGCCAGCAACCGTTGTGCCGTCAGGTCGAAATACGGCGCGTCGTGCTGATGCACGCAACTGACCAACACCCGCTCGGGCGTGGTGCTGACGGCTCGCGCCAACGTGTTGCGCCACAGCTCGAAGGCGTCGTTGCGCAACTCGCACCAATCGACCGACACGATGACGATCGGCTGTTCGTTGCCCAGCAACACGAGTCCGCGCGCGGAGAGTGGATCGCCGATCTCTTTGGCTGGCCCGTAATTGCTTCCCAGCAGCGGGTGCCCGAGCCGCGGTGTGACATCGACCGAGAAGGTCGCGATCCGGAGCGTGTCGGCGACCGCCGCGAAGGTCGGTCCCGCCGTGCTCGCTAGGAGCGTCGACCCCAATACACCGATGGCCGCGCGTCGTCGCATGTCGCTTGTTCTCCTAACGGATGGCATAAAAGTGTTAGCCGCGACGCGGAGCGGAGCGCGTAAAGCCGGCATCACCGATACGCGACGGATACGCGCTCCGCTCCGCGTCGCGGGTAACGTGTTCGTTTTTACTCACCCCACAGCCCGCACCCCTCATCCCGTTTCTACTCCCGTCGCTGCTCAAAATAGAACACGCCCTTCTTGTTCGCGATCGCCACGTCGAGCAGGCCGTCGCCGTTGACGTCGGTCACCTCGAACTGCGTGCCGACTCCGCTGTCGTCGTCGATGGCGTGCTCGATCCACTCGGGCTTGCCGTTCTTGCGTGTCAGCTCGAACCAGCAAAGCACGGCCGGGGCACCGGGGTCGACGTCCCCCTTGGGCCCGTGCGCCCAGTAACGCTTGCCGGTGATGAAGTCGGCCAGCCCATCGCCGTTCAGGTCACCCAGCCACAGGGCGTGGGTCTGCGAGAACGATTTCGAGATTTCGTGCTGCACGAATCCGTCGGGCGTTTGCTCGTGCCACCACATGCCCAACTGATGGGCCGCGCTGCTGATCACGTCCTGGTCGCCGTCGCCGTCAAAATCGTAGGCGAACATATACGCGGCGGGCTGACCCAACTTGGCCGCTCTGAACGTCCAGGGGCTCTGCGCCTTGTCGGCGGGGGACTCCCACCAGCCTTGCGTCACGATCACATCCGCGCGACCGTCGCGATTGATGTCACCGATGCCCAGCCCGTGCGAAAAGCGGGTCGTGCTCGCCGCGGCCTTCTCGCTAATGTGCTGCAACGTCCACGGCGACTCCGGCTCGCTCGACCGACGGGCAATGACCATCGTGCGGTCCGGGCCATCCGACTGCGCCGCGTCGGGCGAGGTCCCGGCGATCAACTCCCGCTTGCCGTCGCCATCGATGTCGGCATACACGACGCTCTCGTTATTCGTCACGCGCATGAGCATGTGCCGCTTCCACGGACGGTCCGCCGTCTTGGGATTCTCCAACCACCACGTGTAGCTCCCCGGAAAATCAACAACGATCAGGTCCGTCCAGCCGTCGCCGTTGAGGTCGTCCGACCAACTCTGAAAGCAATTGCTGTAACGAAGCGGATCGTACTCACGCGCCTTGCCGGTCTTCTCGTCGCTGTAGAGCGTGACCGGTTTCCAGTCGGGCGCGGCAAAGTACACATCGCTGGCCGCGATATCGAGTTTGCCGTCTTTGTTGTAATCGCCGACAGCAACTCCCTCGGCCCGAAACACCTTGTCGAGGGTCGTTTTTTTGAAGCTGATTTTCTTTTCTGCCTGCGCGACGGTCGCGCATGTCAGCACGAGAGCCGTCACGAGTCCGAGAGCCAATCGCATGAGACTATCTCCGCCGTCAGGGTGAGGATGGGTTGCAGGTCGGGTACCGGGTGGCGTCGCGGGAGACGCTAGCAGTTGCCCTCTAGTGTAAAAGGGCGGACGGCGAAAAGCGACGCGCCGCACGCATTCGTTCTCAAGAAAACCCGAGCGAGGCACCATGCTAGCATCCGCCCATTGATCATTCCGCATTCATCACTTGCCCGCCTCTCGCCTTGCCCCACTCTGGGGTCGCCACTACAATGCCGCCCCGCCGAGAAGGCTTTCTGTGCTAGCTCGCAGCACGGAGGCCGATCGGGTGGCGTCGCGCGACATGGAGGTCGCCCGGCCGACACAGTTGCGCTTGCGAAAGGCTCGCCATGGCGGATGACTCCGCGGCAGACAAACCCAGCTTGTTGTCTGCCCCGTTGATCTTTGGGACGCGGTTCGCGCTGCGTTACCCGGTGCTCACGATCTGCCTGGCGGTTGCGCTTACGGCCGCCTCGACGTGGCTGAGCATCACCAAGCTCGGGTACAAAACGAGCCGCGCCGATCTGATTAACCCGAACAACGACCACAACCGCCTGTGGGTCGAGTACATCAATGAATTTGGCGACGCGGACGACGCGGTGGTCGTGGTCGAAGGGGCCAACCGCGATGTCGTCGTACCGGTGCTCGAAGAGATTTCGCAAGCCCTCGAGCGCGAGGACCGACTGTTCTCGGCCGTGCTGCATGGCGTCGACTTGCAAAAGATTCGCGGCAAGGGATTGCACTATCTGCCCGACGCCGACCTGGCGGGGGTCGAGCAGTTCGTGGGCCAGTTGAGCCCGATCATCGAAGGGGAGTGGGCGCAGCTCAAATTGCAAAATCTGCTGGGGGGCATGTGCCTGCGAATCGAGCAGGCCGCGGTCGCCGCTCCGGCGATGCTCCCAAGCCTGTTGCCGCAACTCGAACGGCTGGGCGACAGCCTGAACGCGACGCTCAACCAGCGGCGCGGCTATCAGTCGCCTTGGCCGGGCATGCCCGCCTCGTTCGCCACGCTCAGCGAACTGAGCAGCGAATACCTGCTGACCAATGAAGGTCGGATGGGCTTTGTGCTGTTGCGGCTCGTGCATCGCGACGAGGAAGGCTTCACGCGCGGTGCCGAGGCGGTCGACACCCTGCGTCGGCTGGTGGCGCAAATTCGCGCCAAACATCCCGCCGCCAAGGTCGGTCTCACCGGTCTGCCCATTCTCGAAAACGACGAGATGCGCAGCAGTCAGGAGTCGATGGCTTGGGCCAGTATCGTCTCGTTTTTCGGTGTCGCACTGCTGTTCATCGCGGGTTTCGGAGGCCTGCGCCACGCGGTGCTCGCCAATTTGGTGCTGCTCATGGGCATGGCCTGGAGCTTTGGCTACGTCACGCTCAGCATCGGCCACCTCAACATCCTGAGCGTCTCGTTCACCGTCACGCTCATCGGTATCGGCATCGACTACGGCGTGCATTATGTGGCCCGGTACTTGCAAATGCGCAAGCGCTACCGCAGCACGCCCGAGGCGCTGCTGCGGACGAGTCACAGTGTCGGCCCGGCAATTTTGACCGGCGCGCTGACGACCGCGGTGGCATTTTTCGCGGCCGGGTTCACGCACTTCACCGGGGTCGCCGAGCTGGGAGTGATCGCCGGCGGCGGCATCCTCATCTGCTGCGCGGCTGAGTTGCTCGTGCTGCCGGCTTGTATCACGCTCGTCGATCGCAGCGGCTGGGGGATGGAGATGCCCAAGCCACTCGATATTCATAACTGGATCGAGCCGCTGCTGAAAAATCCGCGCCGACTGCTCGTGTCGACGGGTTTGTTCACCGCGGTGGTCGGGCTCGGGGTGGGCAGCCTGTGGTACGATCACAATTTGCTCAATTTGCAAGCGCAGGGACTCGAGAGCGTGGAACTCGAACGCCGCTTGCTTGAGGAGAGCAATCAGAGCGTGTGGTACGCCGTGTCGATGGCCGACACCCGTGAGGAGTTGCTCGCGCGCAAGCAGGCGCTGCTCAAGCTCGACAGCGTCGAGCGGGTCGAGGAAATCGTCTCGCTGCTGCCGACCGATATCGAGCTCAAGCAGCCGATCATTGGACGCATTCAGGGGCGTCTACAAGGACTGCCCGAGCGACCGCCGCAGTTGCCGAGCGGCACGGCGGACGAGATCGGCCGCGCGCTGGCGCATGCCCAGCAGGTGGCCCAGGCCCAGCATCTGACCCGCTGCGAGCGGCAGTTCGAGCAGGCCCGCGACACGCTGCGTCGCCTGCCGGTGCGCGAGTGCGAAGAACTCGTCTCGATTTTCCAGCAACAAATGGCCGGCGACTTGCTGAGCCGATTGTACGTGCTCAAGTCGATGTCGAACCCCGAGCCGCCGAAGCTCAGTGATTTGCCCAGCAGTTTGGTGTCGCGGTTTGTGAGCCAACACGATCGCTTCTTGCTGAAGATATTTGGTCGCGGGAATATCTGGGACATGGAGGCTCTGTCGCGCTTCGTGAGCGACGTGCGGAGCGTTGACCCCCGGGCGACCGGCAACCCGCTGCAAGCCTACGAAGCCTCGCTCGACATGAAAACGAGTTACGAACAAGCGGCGATGTACTCGCTGATCGTGATCTTGGCGCTGTTGTATCTCGACTTTCGCAACCTATTTGAAAGCCTGCTCGCCACCGCGCCGCTGGCGCTGGGCGTGTTGCAGATGTTCGGCCTGCTGGGGCTCATCGGCATCCCGCTCAACCCGGCCAATATGATCGCCCTGCCGCTGATCTTGGGGATCGGCATCGACTATGGCGTCCACATCGTGCATGACTGGCGCGAGCAGAAGGGGCGCTTCCGCATGACCCCATCGACCTGCGTGGCCGTGGTGGTCGACGGCCTGACGACGATCGTCGGCTTCGGCGCCTTGATGATTGCCGATCATCAAGGCATACAGAGTTTGGGTCGCGTGCTGACGATTGGCATCAGTTGCTGCATGTTCACGTCGCTGGTCATGCTGCCGGGGCTGCTCAGGCTCATCACCTGGCATCGGCCCGAGGTGGTCAACGAGCCCGACGTGAGCGAGAGCGGTTCGAGTTCGCCGCGCGATCACACGCTGATGCCCGACGAACCGCGTCCGCAGCGGGGTCGCCTCGCGCCGCGCGCGACGGTCTCCAGCGGCGCACGGTAGGCCCGCGGCAGCGTCGTTCGCGGCGCAGTTGTGCGCATGACAACAGGAACGCTCACTGCCCTTCGTCTTCCTCGTCGTGCTTGAGCACCGCCTTCTCGATGATTTCTTTCTGTACGTTGCCGGGCACGACATCGTAGTGACTCAACTCCATCGTGTAGCTCCCCTGGCCACCCGTGATACTGGAGAGCGCCCGAGCGTAACTGGTCACCTCGGCCAGCGGGGCAACCGCTTCGACGGTCTGCAAGTCGCCGCCGGCACTGTCCATGCCGAGCATCCGCCCACGGCGGCCCGACATGTCGCTGCTGATGTCTCCCAGCTTGCTGCCGGGCACGGTGATGTGCAAGGTCACGACGGGTTCGAGCAGCGCTGGGCGGGCTTCCTGGAACACGTTGCGTAGCGCCATCGATCCGGCGGTCTTGAACGCCGCTTCCGAGCTGTCGACGGGATGGTGCTTGCCGAAGAACACCTCGACGGCAATGTTCTGCACGCGATAGCCGGCAATGATGCCCCGCTCCATCCGCTCGCGCAAGCCTTTCTCGACCGCGGGCAAAAAGTTGTTCGGGATCGTGCCGCCGACGATCGAATCGATCCAGAGGAAATTCAACCGCGGATCGTGACGGAACTCGCGGCAGGAATGGAATCGTTCCTTGGTCACAAACTCCTCGGGCTTGGTCCCCTCGGGGAAGGGATAGACGCGGATATGCACTTCGCCGAACTGGCCGCGTCCGCCCGATTGCTTGCGGTGCCGGTAGCTGCCTTCGGCCGTCCCTTGGATCGTTTCGCGATAGGGGATTTTGGGCTCATGCGTTTCGATCTCGACCTTGTCGCGTCGCTTGAGCCGCTCGCGGATAATTTGCAAATGCAACTCGCTCATGCCGGTGATGACCAGCTCCTTGGTTTGCGGATCGTGGTCGACGCGCAGTGTCGAGTCTTCCTCGGTCAGCTTGTGCAGGGCGGTCGAGAGTTTCGTTTCGTCCCCCCGATTCTTGGCGCTGGCGGCCAAGCCGACCATGGGCGTGGGGAACGGGATGGGTTCGAGCACCAACTCGCCGAGCGTCGTGCCGGTGTGCAGTTCGTCGGTCTTGGTGATTGCGAAGATGTCGCCGGGGCCGACCTCGTCGATCGGCACGGTCTGGTTGGCCTGCATGCGAAAGAGTTGATGGACCTTGAGCCCTTTCTTCGACCCGCTCAGTGAGATGACGTCGTCCTTCTTGAGCCGGCCGCTGTACATGCGGATGAAACTGATTTTTTGCACGAACGGGTCGATGCGGGTTTTGAACACCTGGGCCAGCAGTGGGCCCGCGGGGTCGGGCTTGATCTCGACCACTGCGCCGTCGACGCGCCGCGCCTCGCGATGCACCAGCGAGGGGCAAATCGCGTAGTCGTCCAAACCGGCGAGCAGCTCTTCGATCCCCACGCCGGTCTTGGCCGAAATGCAAAAGATGGGGGTGAGGGTCTCTTTGGCCACGGCGGCGTCGACCAGCCGGACCACCTCGGCGTCGGTCGGCGGCGTCCCCTCGAAGTAATGTTCCATCACGGTCTCGTCCATCTCGGCGATCGTTTCGATAAGCGACTTGCTCGCGGCCTCGACGTCGATGATGGCCTTGGCGCCGGCCGGGGGATGAATGGCGCTATAGACCTCGCGGAAGTCGACCCCCGTGGCGTTGGGTACGTTGAACAGCACGCAGCCTTTGCCGAAGAGTTCTTGGATATTGGCGACCAAGCCGGGGAAGTCGATGTTGTCGGTGTCGAGCTTGTTGAGCACGATGATGCGCCCCAGGCCAGCTTTGCCCGCCTCGTGGAAGACGCGGCGGGTGTTGACTTCAATGCCGCTATGGGCGTTGATGACGATGACGGCGGTGTCGACGCCGCGGAAGGCCGAGATGACCTGGCCTATGAAGTCGGGATAACCTGGCGTGTCGGCGATATGGAAGAATCGCCCTTGATGCGAGCCGTGGCAGAGTTTGGCTTCGATCGAGTACTTGTGGTGTTTCTCTTCGTCGTCGAAATCGCACACGCTGGTGCCGTTGTCGACGCTGGCGGGGTGGTTAATGGCCCCGGTGCGGGTCAGCAGCAGATCGACGAGTGTCGTCTTGCCGGCCGCGCCGTGGCCGCAGAGGGCAATGTTGCGGATTTCCTCAACGTTGTGCAAAGTCATCGGCGTGCTCCTCTTCAAGCTGAGTGAAAGATGTGTGAACGCTATTTCATCGACCGCTCCTGAGTTGCGGCCAGTGCCTCGGCCAAGGACAACGTCCCTTCATACAACGCGCGGCCGATGATGCAGCCGGCCACGCCCACGCGAACCAAATCGCGCACGTCCTGCGCTCGCGTCACCCCGCCCGAGGCCACCAGCGGCAGCCGTGTCGCCGCAAGCATCTCGGACATCGCCGCAAGATTGGGGCCCGCCATCATGCCGTCGGTCGCAATGTCGGTCATAATCACCGCCGCGACCGGTTCCCCCTCGAATTGTTGCACCAGATCGATCGCCCGCGTGGTGCTCGTCGTCAGCCAGCCGTCGGTCGCCACCAGTCCGTTGCGGGCGTCGACCCCCAGGGCCAGGCGTTGCGGGTAACGGCGGGCCATCTCGCGAAACCAGTCGGGCTCGCGCAGCGCTCGGGTCCCAACAACCACGCGGCTTAAACCCAACTCGAGCAATTGCCGGATCGACGACTCATCGCGGACGCCGCCGCCCAGCTCGCAGGGGATGTTGATCGCTTGCACAATGGCGCGGACGGCCGGCACGTTGATCAACTGCCCATCACGGGCCCCATCGAGATCGACCAGATGCAGATACTGGGCCCCTTGGGCGACGAACTGCCGCGCCTGCTCGGCCGGATCGTCGGCAAAGACGGTTTCTTGGGCGTAGTCTCCTTGCTTGAGACGCACGCATTTACCGCCACGCAGATCGATCGCCGGCCAAATTTGCATCACCGCCACCACTCATCGTTGTCACGCACGTCCCGTGCATCGCCTCTCGACGCCGTGCAGTATGAGCGATCGCCGAGTGCCACGCAAGAATGCGCCCCGTTCGGACTATTGCTTCGATGACGGTTTCTGCTCCAAATCCGCGTAGGCCACGGTTTGAACTTCAGGGGCGTAAAACATGCGAGGATAGCTGGCGGGATATTCCTTCAGGATTTTGATCGAGACGAGTCGCTCGACGTCTTTTTGAGCCGTCTGGTATTGAACTCGGAACCGGGCGGCAATGCTCGGAATATCCACGATCGGCGATTCAAACAACGATTCGACGATGGGCTGCAGTCGATTGCTGCCGCGAATCTTCGCCAGCGTGTTCAAAAATTGCTCGCGTAACTGAACAAGCTGTTCGCAGCGTTGAATGGTATTGTCAGCCTGCGCAATGACGCCGCGCAGGCAGTACGCGAGCCATTTTGACCAGTCGTTCTTGGTGCTGACCTCAAACAAACCAGAGACGTATTCGTCATTGAATCGTTCGAAATATTGGCTCAGGTAGAGCCACGGTTTATTTAAGCCGCACAAACGCTGGAGCATGATCGCCAACAGCAGACGACCCACACGCCCGTTGCCATCGCGAAATGGGTGAATCGTTTCAAACTGATAGTGAACGATAAAACAATCCACCAGCGGATCGTATAATCGCGGCTCGAGGTGGAGATATTTTTCCAATTCATGCAGTTGCGGGAGAACCTCGCTGGGCGGTGGAGGAACAAATCGCTCGTCACTGCCAATCGCGACTTGCAGCTTGCGAAACTCACCCGGAGTTTTGTCCTGTCCTCGCACGCCACGAATCAAATAAAGATGCAGGTCCTTTTGATCAATCGCAATGACAAGGGCAATTTGCTCGCCACGCCCTATTGTAATGCGCGACGATAGTTGTAGACCTCGCGACGGGCATTAACGTCATCGCGATCGCTCAATTTGTCTTCTGCGTCCCGTTCAAACAGCAGCAACTCTTGGGCGGTTGCGTATGTGCCTTCGATCGCCGACGATTGAATCGCTTCGCGGTTCTCCAGGGGCCGCAAGAGAATGTTCGCGTTGGGCAAGTATCGACCAATGCCATTGAGCAACCCGACGCGCGCTCGCGCCTCGGCGATGAGCGGCCAGAGCGATTCGTCCGGCTTCCAAGCGGGCGGAAGTGGGTCTGGAATCAAGGCGTACTCATTTCCTTCAATCGGCACGATTCGGCCGGGAAAAGTCGCGGAGCATTTGGATCGATCCACGCCTATCCGGCTCCCTGAGGCAGCCTGTCACCCGCAGTCAGATTGTAGAATACAGCGGAAAAATACAATTTGACCGCACCAGATTGTACCTTTCCCTACACTGGTAGCGCAACTGATTATATGGCAATAGGTTATCGATTACACGCTGCCACCTGAGGTGGTGAGGGGAATGCGGGGAAGCAGTTCTTGCCCAAACGGATTATCAGCCTAGCGACAAGGCCGATGGGAAGGATCGCCATGCCAGCATACGCCCCGCCGAGCCCGCGCTACTTCCATTCGTAGCCGTAGCTGTAAACCCGTTCCAGCTCTTCGGCGGCGGCCAGATCGCGGGGCGTGATCAGCTCGCGGTCCAGCGGCACCGGCCCCTGTTCGAGCGACTCGATGAACCGCCGGTACGGTTTCCAATCCAAGGCTTCGAGCCGCACGAGCTTGCCGAGCGGCTTGCCCGATGCGGATTGGTAGGCTTTGAAAACCAACTCCGAGCAGTAGAGCTTCTCGTCGTCCATCTGGTAACGCATATCATAGGGCTTGCCGATTTGGCGGCGAACGTAGTCGATCATGCCGCTCACATGCGGCTGATGCGTCGCTTTGAGCCGAAACGCGGCAAAGCGGCGCTGTCGGCCTTGTGCGATCCAGCGATCGAGCGCGGTGCGTCGGACCGGTTCGAGCGCCTCGTACACGTACCAATGGCCAGCTTCTTGCACGACCAAGCCACAATGCGAGAACGGCGAGTGGGTCGCCCCTTCGATCGTGTTCGTCAGGGCCGATCGCGGCGACGACTGAAAGAGCACGTCGCCGTCGCGCGGTGGGTAGCCGTAGTAGGCCGATCCCTGAGCGAGCAGCAGCCAGCCGCCGCTCAACAGCCCGCAGAGTGCGAGCCCCAAAATGAGTCCTCGCCTGCGTGGGGCAGAGAACGACTTTTTCTCGACAACGGTAGCCGGCATGAATGACCCCCGCACAGCGCAAGCCAAGAGGGCGCGACGCTCATTGCAATCTGGTCATTATACCGACATGTGTCAAGCTGTCGAAAAAAAGCAAGTTCCAGTGATAGGCGAGGTTGCAACAACTCTTGCACCAAGTCGTTTGTCAGCCGAACGGCTCTGCGTTAGAATCTGACTTTTTGAGTTTCGGATAAACCGTTAACTAAGGTCGAGCAACGCGAGGCCGGAATTTCCGGACAGCCGCTGGTCGTCTGGTCGGCTTCATTACCCGAACATCAATACCCGAGCCGAGTCGTCTCGCCAGGAGGGTTTCGCGCCATGACCAAGCATATTTTCGTGACCGGCGGTGTGGTCAGCTCGCTCGGCAAAGGGCTCTCTAGCGCCAGTGTTGGCATGTTGCTCGAACGACGCGGCCTGCGGGTCCGCATGCAGAAGCTCGACCCCTACATCAACGTCGACCCGGGCACGATGAGCCCCTACCAGCACGGCGAAGTTTTCGTGCTCGACGACGGCAGCGAAACCGACCTCGACCTGGGACACTACGAGCGATTCACCCACGGACCGCTCACCCGCGACTCGAACTACACCACCGGACAGATTTATCTCTCGGTGATCAACAAGGAACGCCGCGGCGAGTTTCTGGGCAAGACCGTGCAGGTGATTCCGCACATCACCAACGAGATCAAGGCTTGCATTGCCAAGCTGGCTCGCGACGACGTCGACGTGGTCATCACCGAAATTGGCGGCACGGTCGGCGACATCGAGAGCCAGCCGTTCCTCGAGGCGATTCGTCAATTCTCGCTCGACGTGGGCAAAGAGAACTGCCTGTACATCCACCTGACCCTGGTGCCGTACCTGAAGGCGGCCGGCGAGCTCAAAACAAAACCGACGCAGCATTCGGTTGGCCAGTTGCGGCAAATTGGCATCCAGCCCGACGTGCTGATCTGCCGCACCGAGCGGGGCATTAGCCGTGATGACCGCGAGAAGATTGCCTTGTTCTGCAATGTGCCGCTCGAGGCCGTGATCGAGGAGCGCGACAAGGACTTTTCGATCTATGAGGTGCCGCTGAGCCTGGTCAACAACAAGCTCGACGAGCTCATCGTCAAGCGGCTGGGGCTCAACGCTGGCCCGCTCAATCTCGACGACTGGCGCGACCTGTTGCACCGGCTCCGCAACCCCAAGCACGAGATCAGCATCGCCGTGGTGGGCAAGTACGCCGAACACCGCGACGCCTACAAGTCGATCTACGA
>CAZZBK010000050.1:0-35450 GCA_964652155.1 uncultured Planctomycetaceae bacterium
GAAACAGCGCTGGGAATTCAAAAACTACCTCGACCGTGTGCAGTCTCGCTCGCAACCTAAGAACAACCCCAAGAAGAAAGACCAATGAACGCACGCCCTTTCATCTTCCTTGTTGCTCTGCTTGCTTCCTTCCGCGGCGAATCCCATGCCGCTCCGAAGCCGAACATCGTCCTCATCCTCGCCGACGACCTCGGCTACTCGGATCTCGGGTGTTACGGCGGGGAAATTCACACGCCGCATCTCGACCAACTCGCGACCGAAGGACTACGATTCTCGCAGTTTTACAATTGTGCCCTCTGTGGGCCATCGCGGGCGGCACTGCTCACAGGACAAGAGCCGCATCGAGTTGGCATTACCCAATGGACGGGGCTGCTGACGAACAACTGTGTGACGATGTTCGAGGTGTTGAACCGCGCAGGCTATGAAACGTGTGCCGTCGGGCGGCTCGATATGCTCACGGCCGACAATTGGCACTTGAGCGAGAATCTGTCGCGACACGTGGCACATTACTTCGGCTCGACAGGGCATCAAGGACCGGGCAACTATTTTGCCGACGTTCGCAACACAGACTTTTATCGCGATGGCGAGAAGTACTCGATTCCCCAGGGCGGTTACAAGACCGACCTCATCACCGACTACACCATCGAGTTTCTCCGCTCTCGCGATCAGACCAAGCCTTTTTTGCTGTACATGGCACACTTCGCGCCGCACTGGCCGCTCCATGCCAAGGAAGCGGACATCGCCAAGTATCGGAAGCTGTATCGCCAACTGGGTTGGGATGCAGCCCGACGCCAGCGGCTCGAACGACTCGTGCAACAGGGAATCCTTCCATCCCATGCGCAACTCGCGCCGCGCGATCCGCGTGCCAAGCCCTGGGGCGAGGCGGAGCAACTCGATTGGGAAGCCGAGCGGATGGCTGTGTACGCGGCACAGATCGATTGTCTCGATCAAAGCGTCGGACGCGTGCTGGCCGCTGTGCGCGGTACGAACACGCTCGTGTTCTTTCTCAGCGATAACGGTGCCTCCGACAAAGCCGTCGGCCAACTCGACAAGCCAGGTCGCACTTGGCGCAGCGACGACACGCCGACACGTGTTGGTAACCATCCTTCGATCACCCCCGGGCCGGCCGATACGTTTGTCACGGCAGGTCCGGCCTGGGCGTCTCTGTCGAACACCCCATTCCGCAATCACAAACAAACCAACTATGAAGGGGGCATCTCGTCGCCGTTGATCGCCTGGTGGCCCGGCGTCGTTGAGCCAGGAAAGATCACGCACGAGGTCAGTCACATCACCGACCTCACCGCCACGGTGTTCGATGTTGCCAGACAGGACTATCCGCGGCAATTTGAACAACGCTCCGTGGCACCGCTCGCGGGCAAGTCGTTACGCCCCGTGCTGGCCGGGAAAACGCGCGACGGTCACAAGCATCTCTGCTGGGCCACTTCGGGCCATCGCGCCGTGCGTCAGGAGCATTGGAAACTTGTCGCCACACCCCAAAATAGCTGGCAATTGTTCGACCTGAGCACCGATCGCGCCGAGACACGTGATCTTGCCTCTGAACAACCCGAGCGCGTCGCAGCGATGGCAAAATTGTTTGAGGACTGGCAACAGCCCTAGTGATGGGTTGCGACTGTGTTGGCTGACTTTATTCGTGGGTCGATGGGTTCGGGAGAGTTTGTGATGCGGTTCACGATGGTTTTCGGATTCATTGGGGTGTTTGGCATGCTGGCTCCTGCGGTTGCTCAAGTCGCCGACGAGAATCTGGAGACGTTCTTTCGAGCCTATCTCGATGAAACGTTTCAAATGCGGCCGCTTGAGGCGACGCAGCTCGGAGACCATCGCTTCGATCACCTGCTCGACGATATTTCGCCCCAGGCTCGCGGCGGCTGGCTAGCCCTGGCGCGGCGACGGTTGGCAGCCCTGCCACGCGAGGTTCCCTATGCCGAGCTGTCGCGCAATGCCCAGGTGAGTTTCGAGATCTTTCGCGCCGAGCTCACGCGAAGCATCTGGCTTGCCGAGCACACGCGCCCGTTCGAGGAAGACCCACGTGTCTACGGCGCGTACATCAGCGACAGCGTCTATTCGCTGCTCACCCAGTCGACGCTGCCGAAAGAGACGAACATCTCGAATGCCATTGAGCGGATGGGGGAGATTCCTCGCATCGTCGCCACGGCGCAAGCGACGCTGACGAATCCGCCTCGCTCGGTCCTGGAGACCGCCGTGCTCCAGAATCGCGGCGCGGTGCAATTCTACGAGCAGCAGCTATTCGATTTGGTCGGCGAGACTCCGCAACGCGCGGCGATTGAGCAGGCGGCCGGCAAGGCGGTTCAAGCGCTGAAGCAGCATCAGCAGTTCTTGGAAGCCCTGCTGCCCAAGGCGAGCGGTGAATGGCGGCTGGGCCAGGAAAAGTTCTCGCGCAAGCTCGATTTGGTGCTCGACGCCGGAGTCACGGCCGATCAGGTGCTCGCCGACGCACAAGTTGAATTGGTGCGCGTGCAGCAGGAGATGTATGTCACGGCGCGCCAACTGTGGAGCCGGTATTTCTCTAGCAAGCCGTTGCCCCCGGACGACGAAGCGGGGCGGTCGTTCACGGTTGCCGAGGTGCTTCGTGTCGTCGGACAAGATCACGGCGCGCCGGAGTTGCTCGTGGCCGATGCCCGCGCGTCGGTCAGCCGACTCAAGGCCTTTATTCGCGAGCGCGACATTCTGCGCCTGCCCGAGCCCGATCGGTGCATGATCCTCGAAATGCCTGAGTTCCGCCGGGGCAATTCGGCGGCGTACCTCGATCCGGCGTTGCCGCTCGACCCGCTGGGATCAAGTACGTATGCGGTCAGTCCGCCCCCCGCCGATTGGAGCGTGGCGCGCAAGCGCAGCTTTCTCGAAGAATACAATCGACACATGCTGCAAGTGCTCACCATCCACGAAGCCTACCCGGGCCACTACGTGCAACTCGAGTACTCGAACCGCAGCCGATCGCTGATCCGTCGGGTCTTGCAGTCTGGGGTCTTCACCGAGGGTTGGGCCGTGTACACCGAGCAAATGATGCTCGACCAGGGCTACGGCGAAGGGGACCTGGCGCTGCGGTTGAACCAACTGAAATTTTATCTCCGCACGGTCGCCAATGCCGTCCTCGATCATCAGATGCACTGCACTCACATGAGCGACGAAGAAGCCTGGCAATTCTTGACCACCGAAGCCTATCAAAGTGACGGCGAAGCGCGCTTAAAGATCATTCGCGCCAAGCAAAGCTCGGTCCAGCTCAGCACCTACTTTGTCGGCCGCATGGCGTTCTACCGACTGCGTCAGCAAATGCAGCGCGAGCTGGGCGAGTCGTTTCAGTTGGGCCGGTATCACGAAGCCGTGCTGGATCACGGCTCGATTCCCGTCAAGTACCTGAGCGAGCTCGTGCGGGCCCGATTGCAGCAGCCGCGATAACATCCCGTTCCGAACGGTGACCGCGCGTGATTTTTCTTCTGGAAAGTAGCCACGCGCTGGCGGAAGTTGGCGACCGCTCGGCAGCTGCTGCCTGCCGAGCATGGTCTTTGATCGCAACATTGGGTATCGCTCAGAGCTGAACGCACCGAACTCGTTTTGAGTCGTCGGAGCGGTGAGGTATCTCCAGAGCCCACGACTGGCGCTGCGAATCGAACGCATCGCTGGCCGTGGGCTTTTCTTTTTTATGGGGACTCAAAGGGGATCCATCATGGGGGAATATCGGAACGAGGTCCGGCTCACACTCAAAAACAGACCCAAAACGTCACGCGCGACACGGCAATTTGTGCGCGAGATTCTCGGGCAGCCTGAAGTTGATGAACCCGCGATGACTGCCGAGGAGCAGGCCTGGGAAGAATATTTTGAGTGGCTCACAGACATTACGATTCCGCCCGGCTGTTACGTGACCGAGTATTGGGATCCTGCCAAACATCCACGCACGAATGCTCCGCCCAATGCCGGATGGTTCGCCTCGACCGATGGTGGCCGTAGCGACGGCGGGACAAGCTCCGAGGCCGGGCATGGACAGCATTCTGAAAAAGCAGACACGGCGGATCACAAGAGCAGTCCCCAACGCACACGCGATGCGATCGTCAACGATTTACATCACGTCAATCGAGCGCTGCGCAAGTGGAAGGAGTCGGCCCAGAATGCTTGGATCGTTGGTCCATCCCAGGCAGAGAAACATCAACTTCACGAACGCATGCGCCAACTGCTTGATGAGTTGGAGCCACACTTAGAGGATCACGAACTGGCTCACGTCGCGGCTTGGCGCGAGCTTCAAAATGTGTCGAAGAACATCCACGATCGATTGAAAAACATCGACATCACCCCCAGCATTCGTGGCGATATCCGTTCTCCGGAGGAACTCAAGGCGGCGGCTCGAGAGGCAAGATTCCAATTCTTGTTGTCCAAGAATACTCACCAGTGGTGGCGGATGAGCAACGACGAACGGTTCGAACTCCAGCAAGAAATCACCGCTCGAGCCGAGACGTTTCGCAATCGATATCACGACGAGGCGGGCTATTCGTTTTTCATGCGACAGCTCGACAAGCTGGTGAACCCGGCTTGGCGTGGCATGGGAAACATGGATGACCTGTTGACAGCCTTGGGCGGAGCAGCGCCGGCCTTGCGATCACCCGTATCGAAGTTGCCGCATAACACGCGACCGGCTATCCTGGCAGTGACTCCGGCAACGACCGTCCCCATGCAGCCGCTTAAACCAAATGCGGCTGCAACGACCTTACCGCGAGGAATCGAATATGAGGGCACAGTTACTCGCGCGGTTCAATCGAATCATGCATCCACTGCTTGGGGCATTCACCCTGGCAATGTCGCAGCAAACCATCGATATTCTAAGCCAGGACAAAGCGCACTGTATGCAGGTTCGTCCCAAGATGCAGTGCTTGCCGAACTTAAACATTACGGAGTTGATGCCAATTTGGTGTCTTGGGTTTCTAAACGTATTAAACTTCGAAACGTTTTAGATCTGACTAATCCAACTGTACGACAACAGCTTGGAGTTAGCTTAGAGGACTTGACCGGCGACAGCTATCACGTGACTCAAGCAATTGGTGATAGGGCTCGTCGTGAATATGACGGTCTTATTGTGCCGTCAGCCCGTCATCACGGCTCAACAAACATTGTAATCTTTCCAAGAGGTAACTAGCATGTCGACGGATATTCGCTTCGACAGTCTTCCAGAATGGTTACGCAATCCGATAAAAAAGATGCGACCTAACGACTACGCTTCTTGGATTCACCAACCTGTACCGGCATTGCATAATCGTTCGGTCGTTGCGGTGTGGAGGCTCGGTCCATCCGGGGAGGAAGAATTGCGAGACTACTTCACCAAAGTTATGGGATACTTCTTCCCGGGTTAGCTTCGCACTATCGAGGTCTGCGCGGTTATTGAGACAAGGCGACTGAGGTAGACCCCGAGGGTTGGACAGATTTCAGCGTCGATTTGAGGAAGTTAGACGGGCGGCTCGACGCAGGGCAGTTATTCAGACTCTCCCTCTATAGGCGATCTCACGGGAAACCTGATACATTCATAGTCCGTCGGCAAGGCTCCTGTAAAATGGCCTGTTGCAAGCATCAAAAACAGGTCGATCTGCCTCGACATGTACCCACCTCCCGAAGGCTGCCCCTTCAAGGCAGTGAATCTCATGCTCAAGCAACCTATAGTCCTTCTCGTTTGCACGGTGGTCACTTTGATGAGTACGACGATCAGCAACGCGGCGCCTCCGCCGGCGGCTCCGGTCAAGACGGTCACCGAGACCCATTACGGCCAGGCGATCGCCGACGACTACCGCTACATGGAGCAATTCACCGACCCCGCGGTGCAAGCCTGGGTGCGCGCGCAGGCCAACGCTGCCGAGCAAACGTTGCACTCGCTCAACGGCCGCGCCGCGCTGCTCAAGCGGATCGACGAACTGGGCGCCGGCTCGCCCTATACGCTCTCGGGTGTTTCACGTCGGCCGAACGGCGATCTCTTTTATTTCAAACAACTCGCCACGGAGAACGTGGCCAAGATCTACGTGCGCGACGCCGCGACGGCCACCGAGCGACTGTTGATCGACCCTGATACGTTTCCCAAGTCAGATCCGCGGGATCACTTCACGCTGAGTTTTTTTCGCGTCTCGCCCGATGGTTCGCAGTTGCTCTACGGCTTCGCGGCGTCGGGCTCGGAGCAAACGACGCTGCGGGTGTTTGATCTCGCGAAGCGGCGCGACCTGCCCGACTCGATCGATCGACTGGAAGCGGAATACGCGTTGCCGAATTGGCTGAGTGACGGCAAGTCGTTTGTGTATAGCCGCCGACGCAAGTTACCCGCCGACGCTCCGCCGACCGAGGGTTACAAGTTCACGCAGGCATTTCTGCACACGATCGGCACCGATCCCGATCGCGATCCGGTCGTGTATGGACGTGGCGCGGCAGGCTCGCCAACATTCGAGGAGATGGACTTTCCGGCCGTGATCGTCTCGTCGGGATCAGCGTGGGTCGTGGGGCAGATCAAGCACGGCGACGAGACCGACATCACGCTTTACGCAGCGCCGCGGAGCGACCTTGGCAAAGAGAGTATCCAGTGGACAAAGGTCTGCGGCCGCACGGATCTGGTCACGAGCTTTGCCGTCCACGGCGATGACATTTACCTGCTCACGGCGCACGACGCGCCGCGGTTCAAGGTGGTTCGCACGGCGCTGGCGCAGCCCGACATGCGCTCGGCCGCGGTGGTGGTTCCGCCGGGCGAGTATGTGGTCGATTCCGTCTCGGCGGCCCAAGACGCGTTGTATGTCGGCATCTTGGATGGGGTCCCTCACAAGCTGCTCCGCGTGGCGTATGACCGTGACGCCAAGCCCACGCCGATCGCATTGCCGGCCGACGAGCCGTCGGGCCATTTCGAGTCGGTCTCGATCAATCTGCCCGGCGCGTTTGTGCGCACGCGGGCCTGGACCCATGAAGGGCGTCTTTACCGTTACGACCCTGCGTCCAGCGGCTTTAGCGACACCGGCTTGCTGCCTCAAGGCAAGTTCGACGCACCCGCGGGGTTCACCTCGACCGAAGTGCGAGTCACGAGCCACGACGGCGTGCAAGTCCCGTTGTCGATCATCCATCGCAAGGATCTGCGACTCGACGGCACGAACCCGACGCTGCTCACGGGCTACGGTGCTTATGGTCACATCATGGCGATGAGTTACGACCCGACCAATCTGGCTTGGCTTGAGCGGGGCGGCGTGCTTGCGGTGGCCCATATTCGCGGCGGCGGCGCGTTCGGCAAGCAATGGCATCATGCGGGCCGAAAAGCCACGAAGCCCAATACCTGGAAAGACTTTATTGCCTGCGCCGAGTACCTAGTAAAGACCGGCTACACGCAGCCCGCCAAGTTGGCCGGCAAAGGGGTGAGTGCCGGCGGCATCCTCATCGGGCGGGCGATTACCGAACGACCCGAGCTGTTTGCCGCCGCGCAAATCGCCGTCGGCTGCACCGATATGCTCCGCTTTGAGACCACCATGAACGGCCCGCCGAATGTGCCCGAGTTCGGCACCGTCACCGAAGAGGCGTCCTTCCGTGGACTGTGGGCCATGAGCACGCTGCATCACATCCGCAATGGCGTCAAATATCCGGCGGTCCTATTGACCCACGGGATCAACGACCCGCGCGTTGAACCTTGGCAATCGGCCAAGACGACCGCCCGGCTCCAGGCCGCCACATCGAGTGGCAAGCCGGTACTGTTTCGCGTCGATTATCACTCGGGGCACGGCATCGGCTCGACGAAGCAGCAGCGACACGAAGAGAAGGCCGACGTCTGGTCGTTCTTGCTCTGGCAATTTGGCGACGCGCAATTCCAGCCGCGGTAATTCACGCGCGCCGCGCCTCGATGGGCTCGTGTGCGAATCGGCTAGGCCAGAATAGCATCGATGACCGTGCCGTGAACGTCGGTCAGTCGGCGTTCCAGGCCGTTGTGATAGAACGACAGCCGGCGATGATCGAGGCCGAGCAGGTGCAAGATGGTCGCATAGAAGTCGTAGACGGTTGTCACGTGCTCGACCGCCTGGTAGCCGAACTCGTCGGTCGCGCCGTGGCTGTGTCCGTGTTTGACCCCCGCGCCGGCAAAGAAGACGGTGAACCCGGCGGGATTATGGTCGCGGCCGCTCGCGCCTTTCTGGAACGTGGGCATGCGGCCGAACTCGGTACACCAGACGACGAGCGTGTCCTCCAACAGGCCGCGGCGTTTCAGATCGACGAGCAAGGCCGCGGTCGGTTGGTCCATCACTTCGCCATGTTTGGCGTATTGTGGTTCGAGCGCTTTGTGGCCGTCCCAATTGCTGACCCCCTCGCCGCCCGTCTGATACGCGCCGTTGAACAACTGCACGAACCGCACCCCTTGCTCGACGAGCCGCCGGGCGAGAATGCAGTTACGGGCATACGCGCTCTTGAGGCTCTGCACCGGGTCGCTCGAGGGCTCGATGCCGTAGAGCTTGAGAATGTGCTCGGGTTCCGTCGACACGTCGGCGACTTCGGGCACCGAGAGCTGCATCCGCGCGGCGAGTTCGTAGCTCGAAATGCGCGCCGCCAGCTCCGAGTCCCCCTGGAACCGTTCGAGGTGATGACGATTCAAGTCGGCGATGAAGTCGCGGGTCGCGCGATCCGCCGCCGGCGAAAAGTTTGTGGGGCGCGCGAGATTGCGCAGCGGCTGCGACGTGTTGAAGTCGGTGCCCTGGAAGGCGGCGGGCAGAAAGCCGCTGTTCCAGAAATTGCCCGCCGATTGCGGTGCCCCGCGCGGGTCGGGTATCGCGACGTAGGCGGGGAGCGTGTCGTTCTCGCTCCCCAAGGCATAGGTCGTCCAGGCGCCGGCGCTCGGAAAGCCATCGAGCGTATTGCCCGTCGCCAGAAAATTCTCGCCCGGCCCGTGCGTGTTCGTCTTGCTGGTGAGTGAATGCAGGAAGCAGAAGTCGTCGACGAGCGCTCCCAGGTGCGGCACGAGGTCCGAGACCATCTTGCCGCTGCGACCGCGCGGGCGAAACGTCCACGGGCTTTTAGTCAGATTGCCTTGTTCTCCCTGGAAGGTGATGAGCCCTTCGCCCCCCGGCATTGGCTGTCCGTGCCGCTTGACGAGTTCCGGCTTGTAGTCAAACGTGTCGAGCTGACTCACCGCGCCCGAGCAGAAGATCATGAGCACGCGTTTTGCGCGGGGCGTGAAGTGCGCCACCCGCTGTGCGTTGGGGTTGGCCGGGTCGACGCGCGGCCGAATGGGATCGGCGGCCGCCAGCATGCCATCGCGGCCGAGCAAATGGGCCAGCGCCACGCCGCCAAGGCCGCCCGTATGAGCCAGAAAACCGCGACGATTCAACAGCGGATGCATGACGGCGAACCTCAGAAGACGAACAGGAATTCGCTGGTGTTGTACAAGGCTCGGGTAAAGGATGGCAGCCCGTGCTCTCGGATCATCGCCGCCGAGCGGCGGAGTTCATACGCATCGCCATCGCGGGCAAAGCACAACCGAAACGCCAGCGCGGCCTGGGCCTCGACATCGTGGCCGGCTTCGCTCACCAGTCGCCGGGCGAAAATATCGGCTTGTTGCAACACAAAGCTGCTGTTGAACAAGTTCAGCGCCTGTAGTGGCGTGTTCGAGCGGCTGCGCCGCGGCGTAACCGAGTTGCCGTCGGGACAGTCGAACGATCCGAACACGCCATCGTGCGCCGCGCGAACCCGAAACAGATACACCATGCGGCGAAATTCGTGCGGCGTGTACTCGTCTTTGGGAAAATAGTGCACAACGTTTTCGCGCTGCACGTTGAGCAGATAGAAGCCGGGCCCGCCCAGCTTCAGATCCAAAGCGCCCGAGACGGCGAGAATGCCATCGCGGATCGCTTCGGCCTCTAAACGTCGCGGCGTGTAGCGCCACAGATAGCGCCCGTCGGCGTCGATCGCAGCGGCCTCGGCGCGTGGGGCCGACGATTGCCGGAAAGTTGCCGACGTGAGCATCAACCGCAGCATGTGCTTCATGGACCAACCGCTGCGGACGAACTCGTCGGAGAGCCAATCGAGCAGCTCCGGATGCGTGGGTCGACTCCCATTGGCGCCGAAATCGCTGGGCGTATCGACCAAGCCGATACCGAACGTGTAGTGCCACAGGCGATTCACCATCACCCGCGCCGTGAGCGGATTTTGCGGACTCGCAATCCACTCGGCCAGCCGCACGCGCCGTCGTTGCTCGGGCTCATCCACCGCCAGGCCGAGCGTGCCGAGAACCGTCAGGGCGTCGGGGGCGACAATCTCGCGCGGCTGCATTGGCTCGCCGCGGTAGAGCCGATGAGTCGCTGCCGGCTGGGCATCGAAGCGGCCGACCCACGCCAGTTCGCCGACCGAGAGTTTGGCAAGCTTGGTCCGCAATTCAGTCAACTCGGTTTGCAGTTGCCGTGCCCGTTGGGCGTCGTTCGGGGCGAGCGCGTCGAGCGACGCCTCAAGCGCCGGTCGCGCATCCAGCGCCGCGCGATCGTCGGATGTGGCGATGGTGCGCCACTGGCCTGGCCCGCTGGCCGCTTCGATCGTGTAGTGCGTCGGCAGGCGATCCGCGTAACGACCGCTGCGGTCGCGGCTCCAGACGATCCGTTGAATGGTCGTGCGCGAGGGCAAGTCGATTTGCACCCAACCTGTGCCGATCGAGTTCGAGATCCAACTGTGGCTGTTGCCGACGTGTCCGTCGTGAACGTGGGCGAGTTTGTGAATGGCGTACCCGGCAAGCGTGCCCGAGGCGCTCGGCTTGGCCCCCTTGGCGGCGAGCGCCACGTTCTCGCCCGAGGCGTTGTAGACTTCCAACTCGTCGAGGCACGGTTGGCCGCCGTTGGTGGCGCGAATCGTGAAACGAACGGCGGTCGTTTCGATCGGCTCGAACGTTTCTTCGTTTTGCTTGGCCGAGACCGCTGGGCGACGCTTGGTGGGGACGCGCGGCGACGCCGACTTGAGCAACGCGGCAAGCTCCGCTTGTTTCCGCCCCTCGTCGGCTTGGAATGCCGCAAGCTCGCGCTCCGCCTCGGGCGAGCGCCGACCCCCCAGCGCTCGCTCGCCATGTTTCACTCCGGCAAACACCGCTTGCATCGCGTAATAGTCCTTCTGCAAGATCGGGTCGAACTTGTGATGGTGGCAGCGGGCGCACCCCAACGTCAGCCCCAGAAAGGCCGTCGCCGTCGTGTTCACCATGTCGGCCAACTCGTCCTGACGCTGCATCAACTGCAAGGCGACATCGCGACTCTTCACGATGTCATACGGTCCGGCCACCAGAAAGCCCGTCGCCGCGTCGACGCCCAAGGCGTCGCCGGCGAGCTGCTCGCGCACCAATCGATCGTACGGCTTGTCGGCGTTGAACGACTCGATGAGGTAATCGCGATAATGGTAGGCCGTCGGACGTTCGCGATTCGTTTCAAAGCCGTTCGTGTCGGCGTAACGCACGACGTCCATCCAATGCCGGGCCCAGCGCTCGCCGAAGCGCGGACTCGCCAACACGCGCTCGACGAGCTGCTCGTAGGCGTTGTCGCTGCCATCATCGACAAACCTGCGAACCTCCGCGGGCGTCGGCGGCATTCCCTGCGCAATCAGATACACGCGACGCACCAGCGTCGTGCGATCGGCCTCGGGCGAAGGCGTCAGTCGCTTCTCGATCAATTTCACGCGCACGAGTTCGTCGATCTCTTGGCCCGGGTGCGTGGTGCGTGGTCGAACGACGCTCTGAAACGACCAGTGATCGGTCTTCAGCGTGAGCTCGGCCGCGGCCGCCGCCGCGCCGGGCAGCTTCGCCCCACCGTCGATCCACGCCCGGAGCACGGCGACCTCGTCGGCAGAAAGGGGTGCCTCGGCGGGGGGCATCCGCTGCGGCACGTTGTCGGTCGTCACGCGGCGCAGCAAATAGCTCTCGGCACTCCGGCCCGCAACGAGGAGCGGCTCGCCCGATTCGCCGCCGCGCAGCAACCCTGCCGTCGTGTCAAGGCGGAGTCCACCTTTGGCTTCGTCTTGGCTATGACAGTCGAAGCAGTGTCGTTCGAGAATCGGCCGCACGCGCTGGGCAAAGTAACGCTCGTCCGACGGCACCGCTTCGGCAGGTGCCGCGGCCATCGCCAGGCAGACGGAAAACAAGACGAGGGAGTTCATAGAACTCCTATTTTATCGAACGATCGTCGATGTTCCACTGCGAACTTCCAGGCTGGCTTTGGGGAGCGAAAATAAACGCGTGGAGCGAAACGAAACAGGCCATGCTCACTGGGTCCGTGAGCATGGCCTGTTCTGTAATGGGCTGGGCCCAGCCGGTTAACGGGCTAGGCCGTTCGACCGAATGGGACTAGAAGCCGCGGAACGGATGGACCGATGAGTCCTTGCCGGCGAGCATCTCGTCGGCCGATGGCTTGCCGGCCATCGCGTTGCGAATCGACTCCAGCGTCGCGGTGTAGTTGTAGTCGTAAATCTTCTTGTCGTCGCTGGCGGCCGGGTGAATGAACACGCCACAGACGATGACGTAGTCCTCGGCCTTGCTCTTGGGAATCGTCCCTTCGGCCACGGCGTCGGCCACGGCCTTGGCCACGGCGGCCTGCGCCGGACCAAACATCTGCACGGCCTGCTTCATCCCCTTGATCGTGACCTTGGTGATGAGCACCGTCGACGGCTTGACCGCCAAGTTCGGGGTCAACACGGCCAACAGGTTCGAGTGCCCTTCGCTCTGCCGAGCCAAGGCATTGGCGAACGCCACGCCGACCGGACCGTTCTTATCGCCGATCAACAAATCAATATGGGCAATCTCATTGCCATCGCCGGCCAGGGCTTCTCCAATAAACATCGACATCGTGGGTGTCTCCTCACAAGTTATGCTGAACAAAAACGTTACGTCGCCCCGGTGCGACCGACCCTTGCTAGGGTGTGGGAGCCGACTCGAATCCCGACAGAGTAACAAACCACGATTTGATTGCAACACCCCCCGCACTTTTCTGGCTTTTCTTGCCCCTAGCCCCTTGCGTTTGCCCCGCCCATCGCGCGTAATCGTACTCGATCTGCGACTCATCCGGGATCCGATGATCCCGCACGTCGAGTTCGTTCTGCGAACGGCTGGCGTGAAGATTGGTATCCGTTTGACTCGAACTTGAATTACACCCGAAACCACTTTTTCATTTCGCGCTGGGATTTCGAGGCGAGCACCTCGTGACCCACGAACGAACGGTTGTCCCCGCCAGGGGGTGCCCCTCGTTCAACCGAATTGAAACCCCGGCGGCTGGGACGCGTGCTGTTCCTATCAATCGATTAGGAACACGCGGTTGATCAGCTGCCAGAGCGTCGGGTTGCAGATCCGCGTAAGGTTGGTGCGCATGGTTCTCTCTTCGTAGAGAAACTCTGCGCCCAAAGCGTAGGGACCCTGTCCGATGCTGCGCCGATGGTTCGGCCCCACGGCATTGCGACAGACATTCAAGCTCGCAGTCGGTAATGCACAGGAGGTATGTACGATGTTTCTGAAAGTTCTAGCCTTGGTCTTGAATGCCGCGTTCATGGAAGCCCGGGTCGAAGAGAACCCGTTCACGACGCCGCAGCTCAACCCGCTGGAAATTCACGTCATTTCGCGCACGAATTTCGAGCGCGAGCAACAAGGCCTGCCGCCGCTGGAGGTCGATTTCCGTCTGATGTCGACCGCTCGCAAGCACGCCGCCTGGATGACCAACTCCCGCTCGATGGTTCACGGCAGCTACGGCGTCGCCGAGAATATCGCCATGGGCCAACGCAACGCCCCTGAGGTGTTGCAAACCTGGATGAATTCGTCGGGCCACCGCGCGAATATCCTCAACGGTAGCTACACCAAGATTGGTGTTGCGGCCTACAGCACGCCCGACGGGACCATTTACTGGTGCCAACAGTTCACGGCTCAGTAAGCGTTCGCGCGATCTGATTCGGAACGACGTCGCTTTGAAGCCTCGGAGGCCACCCCCCTCCGAGGCTTTTTTGTTATTGCGACTGTTTTTCTAACTGCCAATGAACAGGCTTCTCATCATGCAATGGCATCTGGTCACCTTGGCTCAGGGTAACAAAAACCTGAGCATTTCCCACCAGTCTCCAATCGCCGGTGATCGGACAACGCTCTCCTGTGTGCGCACCAAGCAGCAGACCGATGAGCTGATACACTTGAGTCGACGGATTAGCGCAACGTGGGGCTTGTGATTGCCCACGGCGCAATAGATCGATGCTTAGCGCTTGCTCCCTGGCAACCGGCAGAAAATCGGCCAAGCGAGCGAAGATGTCCCGGTCTGCTTTGTCGTAATCCGATTTGCACACCGTTTTCCATTGCTTGTCGAGATCTCCGATAACCGCGTCACAATTTGCAAAGTGTCGTCGTGAGGCGGCTTGGAAGTGACACAGCAGCCAATATTCGAACGCGGGGCACGAATAGATGATTCCTATCGCATGCTTCTTGGCCAATGCTTCGGCAGCAGGCAACTCCGGGGCACGCCCCGTGCCTTCTGTGTCCAGCAACAGGAACACACGGTCGCCACGTTTGCGATTCAACTCAAACTTCTTCGCCTCTTTGATTGCATGCTTTACGATCCCACGAGCATCACCCCCTTTTCCTCGACGGACCGAGATGGATGTCGCCGTCAGGTTAAGCTCGTGCTGAAAAGCTTCACGTAAACCGACGAAGTAATTGTATTCCGTCTCGCGCCCTTCGCCGACGACTAAAATTCGACGCTTCGAGCTACGAGGATTCAAGCAGTCACCTCAAGCGGAGCATCATCGATGGGCACGTCTTCCAGGGTCGGTCCAAAATTAGGCATGCCACCAAATCGACCTTGAAGGTACTGTTTTTGCAGATTGGCATCCGATCTGGCATCGTCCTGAAATGAGTCCAGTCGCGTCACGATGCTCCTGCCGAAACGATCCTTTTCGCAGATCGTAACCTGATCGCGTCGCAGCAACTCACTCGGGTTGATAAGGTGCGTATCGTGCGTGGTGAACAGCAACTGATTGCCAAGTGGATTATATTGGCGACTATGAACGATACTGAGCAACCGACGAACGAGATCAGGGTGCAGGCTGGCACTGAGCTCGTCAACACAAATAACTCGCCTTTGTTGGCTTGGCTTCAATATCGCCGTGAGCAATGCGACAAAACGTTGAGTTCCAGAGGATTCTCGTTGCAATTGAAAAATGACTTCTGAGCCATCTTCCGTAACATGCTGGAACGATAAACCTGGCCGCGTTCGGCCCTTAAACTCAAGCTTTCTGTCCGACTCTGAAAAGACCGGCTCAACGATTTTCTCATCAACAACCTGCAACCTTTGAACACCTGTGTCCGCATCTTTTAGGAAACGGATAATCTTGGCAGCAAATTGATCGTCCTCTTTCATGATCCGGGCGGTATCAGCAAGGGCGCCATGCTCGGCAAATGGATTGCGGTGCATGTCATAAAAATCCAGATCGTCATCAAACCAAGCAAAAACTCGGCTGGCTATTTCACTATTCAGTGACGCAAGTTTTCCCAGCATCAAGCGATTGGGAGTCGTTTGCTCAATGGCTGCATCTCGTGTAGCTTTCGGTCCAAGCTGTTCGCCTAGCACTGTGGCGTATTTTTTCCGATCAGAATCCCACGTCCTCTGGATTAAAATGTCACTTGTTGCCTTCCTGCTGGCTTTGGCCGACGTACGCTGAACCGTCAGCTTTTCATGCCACACGCGCTCTGAGGTCGCCGCGACAATCAGCGCATATCGATCTCCGTCCAAATCGATGGTTAAGCCCAACCGGGACGGTCTGTTTGACCATGCCTTGTCCAAGGCAAAGGATTCAAATCCAGGAATCTTGGCCGTCGGTTTTTGATCTTGGCTACTGAATAGGACAAAATGACGCAATGCGTAAAGCGCGTCGAGTACCGTTGTCTTTCCCGAAGCGTTGGGCCCGTATAACGCCAACGCCTTGACAAATCGATCGCCATTGCGGTGTCGAAGCAGATTGCCCGATAAGCGGGCAGTCTTACTCGCCGCAAAACTGACGACCGCTTCGTCACGAAATGACTTGAAGTTCTTGATGGTTAATTGAATGATCATGTGGCGCAAATTCCTTTCATGGCAAGTATACGCCACTTGGCGTAGATATTCTACGGATAAACGCATCCCCTTGTGGTGAATGAAGATGTGATTATTTATGCATTCGATTTGCAGGCGGCTGGGTGAGTTTGCTCTCAGGCGTTGGTCAGCGTCTTTCAGGCAGGGGCGAGCGGTGATTGGAGGCGCTCCGGCACGTTGTCCACAGATTAGATCTCTCATGCGGTTGACTTGCTTCGCGCAGGTCGAGGGAGTTGAATGAACACCCTTGCCCGCCTCGATGCCCCCGCCTCTCGGAGATGAGTCATGCGTTTCACCCTTCATGCGATTGGGTTCATCACCGCGCTGCTGTTGACCGGTCCACTGCAAGGCGCCACGCGCGTCGAACTCGTCATCGACGAGCCCCGCGCCGAGCGCAACGTACCGTGGCCGATCACGACCGGCGTGCCGTTTCCGCGGGGCGCACTGCCCGACGCCACGCAGTGCCGATTGATCGACGAGCGCGGCGCGGAACAGCCGCTGCAATCCAAAGTCGCCGCCACCTGGGACGCGGCGCGGTCGAGCATCCGCTGGCTGACGATCGACTTCATCGCCGCGCCGGGCCGAAAATATGCGCTCGAGTTCGGTCCCGAAATCCGCCGCCGCGCGCCGACCCATCCAATCCAGGCGAGCGCAACGGCTGTCTCGACCGGTCCGCTGCAAGTCGAGTTCGATCGCACAGGCCCCGCCGCGCTCCGCAGTGTGCGCGTCGACTTGAATCGCGACGGGCAATTTTCTCCCGACGAACAGGTCGCTGCAGCCGACCGTCAAGGCGATCATCAATTCCGCGATCAACTCAAGCAGTCGCACGACAGCACCCGCGACGGAGCCGACCGACAGATCACGGTCGAGTCGGCGGGCCCGATCAGGGCCTGCGTCCGGATCGACGGTTACTACACGGGCCCCCAAGGTGAGCGGCTCGTCCACTATCGCACGCGCTACCATTTCTTCGCCGGGCTGTCGCTCATCAAAGCGGTCGACGAGTTCCGCGTCGTCGGCTCGACGCGCAACACGCAGTTTGCCGATATCGCGTTGCCGATCGCGCTCACGCCCGCGCAAGGCGCGCGGCGCGTCGTGCTCGATTCACCCGACGCCAACAAAACTCAATCCTTTCCTTGGCGCGATGCGACCACCTCGTTCTCGTCAGCGCAGGAGACCTATCGACACTTCGGCAACCCCGAGTGCCGCGCGCAGATCGTCGAACAATCAGCACAAGGCGAGCAGGTGCACGCCACCCAGGAGCGCGCCGGCGCATGGCTGCAAGTGGTCGACGACCGCGCGGCGATCACCGGTTCGTTGCGTTGGTTCTGGCAGCAGTTTCCCAAGCAATGGGAGCTCACGCGCGATCGGCTCGTGTTGCATCTGTGGAGTCCGCGGGCCGGTGCGCTCGACTTTGGCGAGCGAGGTCTGCGGCAGTTCTTTGGCCCCGCCGGGAACAAGTATCTGCTCAACTGGGAGGGGATGCGCACGCCGCAATCGCCGATCGAGAATTTTTTCTACTTCGCCGGTCGACGCGCGCTCGAGCGCGGCGGCGCCGATGGCTTGGGCATCAACAAGCATCATGAGGTGTGGTGGCATTTCGCGCCCGCGAGTGATGCCCAGCAAGGGGTCGAGTACGGTCGCCTCGCCGATCAACCTCCACTCGCGCTCGCCACGGGCGAGTGGAACTGTTCGACCGATGTGTTCGGCCCGCTCGCGTCACGCCCGAACTCGTCACCGTACGAGTCGATCGTCGACCGGATCTTTTCGCTCGAACGCTATGCCCAAGACGCCTTTGGTGACTACGGTTGGTGGCTGTTCGGCTCGGGGCCTCACTATAGCTACCAATGGGACAAGACCACGCAGTCGCTCTACGCCGACCCACGTCGCTTCGAGTACCACACCTATCAGCGCGAGACGCAGTTGTGGTGGTGTTATTTACGCAGCGGCGAACGCAAGTTCTACGATTGGGCCATCCCCAGCGAGAATCACTGGGTCGACATCGCCGTCTCGCACCAGCCCACCCAGTTCGAGACCGAATGGCGCGGCGGCAAGGCCGAGAGCGCCACGCTCCACTGGCCCCGCGGCGACTGGAGCATCGACAGCCCGTTGCATTACGTGCGCCATCACGACACGGGCGAGGCTTGGCTGCGCGGCGCGTCGCAGTACTGGGCCTCGTACCATCGCACGCTCGAAACGACCTCGCTGGCCTACTATCTCACCGGCGACGAACGCTACAACGACGTGATCGACTACTGGCGGCAGTATTGGGGACCGCTCGCGGGCAAGCGGGCCGACGCAGCCGACATTCCTCCCTGGCATCAAGAGCAAAACTGGTTTCGCTGGGCCAACGACGAACAGCGCCGCAGCCGCACTTGGGCTCAACTGTTACGCGACTACGCGCCGTTCCAAAGCGGTTCGCGCCATCAGCAAACCCTGTTCTTCAACCTCGCCACGCTCTACGAGCACACCTGGGACCCGACCATCCGGCAGGTGTTGAGCGACTACGCCGAGGCGTTCCTCGACCCCGCGCATCGCATCGGCGTCTGGCGTTGTCAGGACAACTCGTTGCCCAAGACCTCCGACTCGCCGATGTTGGCCCATTATTGGTCGCCGGCCTTGTGGAAGTACGCGCGGGCCACGAACGATCCGCGAATGCCTGACATTTTGCGGCGCTATTTCATGGCCGGCTATTGGGCCGACCCCTACGGTGGCGACGTCGGCGTGTATTCGAACAATCAGATTGCCTGGGCGTGGCACTTCACACGCGATCCGCGCCACCTGATCGCGGCCCAGCGCGAGCTCGACAACCTGTTGCCCAATGCCGAGCCGTTGAGCAAGCCGGAAGACCTGGGTCAACGGATCTACAATCCTTACGCGCCCATCAAGTCGCTCGCCGCCACGCCCCGGCTGATCGCCGCCTTAGCGCAGGGACAGCAGTCGCTCGGCACGCTCCCCGCGCCGCCACCGCTCGCGCCGCAACGCACAACGATCGCGCTCCTCAAGCGCGACGGAGCCCCGTTGCACGCCGAACTCTGGGGCTGGGACCCCATCCCCGAGTTGACGAGCCCCACCGGCCAGGTGACCGTTTGCTCGGCCGGGCCGACCTACAAGTCGCACCGGCAACCGTTCGATCGCTTGCTCGCCAACTTCGAGGTGTACTCGCGACAGATCGAGGTCGCTGCCCCGGAACCGGCCGGCTGGTACACGTTGCGACCTAAGTTGGAAACCGGTTTGTTGTCGCTCACAAAAGACGCCGCGCTGTTGGTCTGGGGAGCCGAACCGATTTACTCGCCGCCGCGGCAACGCTGGACCTGGCGCGTTCCAGCGGGCGTCGAACAATTGCTCATCGAGTCGGCCAAGAGCGATGCGTTCAACGTGACGATCGGCGGCACGTCGCTCCCCAAGAAAATCGAGAAGCAACGTCTCGTCGTGTCGCTCTCCGACGTCCCCCAGGGCTCGTTGCTGACGATCGAAAACACGGCTAAGGTCGACGCCTGGTTCCGGCTCGCCGAATTGTCGCCAGCCGACGCTTGGCTGTCACCCACTGCCGCGTGGCCCAACAGCGCGCCGACGATCTCGCCCGAGCCGATTCACAAGCCGCTGGCGAATCGCGAACCGACGCAACCGTACGTCGCGGGCCGTTTTGGCCAGGCGCTGCTCATCGCCGACGGACGAGAGTTGCGCATACCGGACGAAATCGACGACGGACAAGGGGGCCAGCGGCGACTCTCCGACCTGCGGCAAGGGACCATCGAGTTCTGGATTCGTCGCCTCTGGGACGATCGCCTCACGCCGCACACGCCGTTCCTGCTGCTGCACAACAATCAGATCATGGCCTCGCTGCCGGCGCGATTGCCGCTCGACGATTGGGCCCACGTGGCGATTGTGTGGCGTAGCGATAAAAGCGATCCGACGAAGACCCGCTCGCATCTGTATGTCAACGGACGCGACACGGGCGAGTATCGCAGCGTGAATTGGGCTGGTTACGCGCAACCCTTCAACGCCGTCTCAGCGACGCGCGAGTGGCTCAAGTACTTTACCGTGCGCGCGCCGCTCGGCGCGAGCTTGGTCATCGACGACATGCGCTTCTCCAGCGTGCCACGGTACTACGACGCGAACGTTGAGTTTGGTGGTCCACAAACGTTCAACCCGTTTCGCTTTCTACCCAGTGACAAGCCTTCCGAGGTCGACGCGGACACGCTCTGGCTATTACCGCTCGATGGCCAAGTGCAGGCCATGACCGGCAATGGAAAAACGTTCGACGCCCAGCTCATCGAGCCCAAGCAAAAATAACCTCACGGGCCACATTGCTTGCGTAGCGCATTGAACCGGGCCGCCATGGCGGGTCCACCCAGGTCGTTGTGCAGTTCGCGCGTGATTTCGATGATCTGAATGGCGCGGTCGTTGCTACCCAAGCGATGATGGAGCGACGCGAGCTCGTACTTGGCGCGGAACCAGCGCTCGCTTGCGGGCTGGCTGCGACGCTCGACCTCGCGCCACTGCTGGAGCGCGGACTGCATCACGGCCGGATCGGTCGCCAGGCTCAGCGCGACGGCGTATGACTCTTGAATGTCGCCATCGTTGGGCCAGCGCTGCGCGAGCGTCTGGAGTTGCCCGGTGGCCTCGACGATCTGCCCCAGAGTGAGCTTGGCGCGGCTTACGTCCAGCGCCAAGCGTCGTTGCTGCGCCTCGCTGAGCTGGCCGTCGGTGCCGATCCGCGCGGCGGTTTCGAGCACCAGTTGGGCCAAACCCTGCCGTAAGCCATCACCGGCCAACTCGCTGTGCTTGGCCAGCGTTTCCAACAGCGGCAATAGCGTCGCTGGGGTCCCGTTCGATAACTGAGCGAGTGTCTGCCGGGCCTGATCCAACCGCCGCGCGCCGACCTGCGCCTCGATCACGAGCAACAGCGCGCCGCGTCGCCACGCCTCGGACGCATCGGGCGAACCCGACAAGGCCGCCGTCAGGATTTGCTCGGAGCGATCGAAACGTTGGTTGAAGTACGTGAGCCAGACGCGGGCCGCGGTCACGGCGGCGAGCCGCTCGACGTCTCCCCAACGCTCGGGCCAGCGTGGCTGACCGCGCATCACGACCTGCTCGAAGAACACAGCCGCTTCGGTCGCCAGTTCGGCCGTCGGCTTGCCGGCTGCCCGCTCGCTTTGCAGCCCCAGCGGCCATTGCTCGGCCAAGGCCGTGATCGCGCTGAGATACAATGGCCGATCGGCGGCGATCTGGCGATACGAGTTGATCGCGTCGCGCCACTGCGCGCGGCGCTGATAATACTCGCCGCGCCATAGCCACGCCTGATCGGCCGTGGCCGTGTTGGGCCACTGCTGCAAGTGCTCTTCGAGCCAGGCTAGGTATTGCTGGACGTGTTCGTCGGTCGGCTCGCGCTGTGCTCGGGCGAGCGCCCAAATGGCCGCCAGATGGGCGGACGCGGCGCGGTCGAGCGCCGGCGCGAGCAAGGCTGCGCGGCGAAAGCGGACTGCCGCCTCGGCCAGTCTCTCGCGCGACTGTTCGATCGCGGCGGCCGTGTAAGCCGCGTCGAAGGCGCGTTGCAATTGCCCCTCACGCTGCGCAGCGGCCGAAAGCTCGTCGTACTTGGCGAGCGCCAGATCGTATTCCTTTTGGCGATAAAAGGCCTCGGCCGACAACCCCAGCGCGGCCAGCGAACTGCTCAGCGGCGTGTTGCTGACCAGCGCGGCCAACAGCATTTCAGCCCGACGTGACCAGTACGGGCCGTGTCGCGCATCGATCGTTGCAAGCTGCTGCGTCGAGAGGTTCTGCCACTGCGTGACCTCTTCAGTTCGCTTGGCCGACGCGGCATCGTTCCACGCCGCGAGATCCGCCTCGAGCACGGCTAGGTCCCATTCGGCGCTCGTGGCCGTCGTCGGAGGCGTTGAGCGAATCAGCTCGAGCGCGGCGGGCAACTGCTGCCGCAACAACATGACGCGCAACTGCTCGGCACGCACGGCCAAGGCGACTACCGGCGCGGGGTTGAGTTGCAGCAGCGACTGAAGCTTGCGCTCGGCGACCCCCACTTCACCCAACAGCCGATGGGCCGTGATGACTTCAAGCCGAGCGGCGAACAGCACGGGGTCGCCCGGGTCGAGCCCCGACAGTGGTTCGAGCGTCTGCAAGGCCTGCGTCAGGGCCGCGATCCGATCGGCGCTGCCCGCCGCGTAGCTGCGTCCCTGCTGGCAGTACGCGCGGCCACGCCGCAACGCGACGTTCTTCTGCAACGCACCCAGTTGCGCGACACTGAGCGCGTCGGGCGATTTGTCCGGCGTCAGATTTTGTTGCCGCAGCAATTCGTCGATCTGCTTCGTGACCCCGTCGAGCCGTTGCAACGCGCCGCGCAATAGCGACCGCCCTTGATCGAGGCGTTGCGCGTCGCGGGTCAATTCGGCCTCTTGCAACGCGAGAGCGGCCTGGGCCAAGTCGACCAGCACGCGCTGGAGTTCGAGCAGCACTCGCTGCGACGGCTCGACACTCGACTTCAGCGCTTGCTCGACAACCGCCCGCGCTTGCTGAGAGCGGTCTTGCTGCTCGGCCTCGATCGAGTGCAGCGCGTGCTCGCTGAGCGTTCGCGACCACTCGATCGCCACCTGGGCGCGGCTGGCCGGCGACAGACTCGCATCACGCAACCGTCGTTCGCACCAGGACTCGGCCAGCGTGAACAACCGACGTTGCCGCAAGCCGTCGAGAAAACGATCGTCGAGCGCGTCGGCGCGCACGACGGTCGCCATCAGCAACACCAGCCACAGACACCGCAGTGCGACAGTCATGGTGTCCCTCGCGGCGACGGTGTTGCGTCCGCCTTGGCGGCAAACTGCACCTTGTCGAACCCCACCACGCGGCAGAGATCGTACACGTCGATGACATCGCCCAGCGGCACGTCGCTGGCCACATCCAGGATCACCGGCAGATCGCTCCGCAACCGGACCAAACGCATGAGCCGCTCGCGGAGTTTAGGCAGGCTGTCGATCGCTTGCTCGTTGAGCTGCCAGGTGGTGCTCGTTGGCTGCCGGCCGAGTTTGATGATGACATCTTCGAGCTCGACCAGTTCGGGCGGCGTCTCGACCGCTTCTCCCACGCCACCGGCCGAGCTTAACGTGGTCGGCAGGATTTGCTCCAAGGCCTGAAAGCTGGTCGTGCAGACAAAGAAGATCAGCAGTTGAAAGACGACGTCGATCATCGGCGTCATCTGCAACTGCATCGATCCAGCGGAATTATGTCTGCTCGGAAGTCGCATACGCTCAATCAGAACAAAAAGTCAGGAAGGAACCACCGATGAACACGGATCAACACAGATAAACAAGAATGGGAGAAAAAACAGACTGCAATCGCGTCAGCGTTCGACTCCTTCACGAGCCTCTAGCCTCCCCCATCTGTGATGATCCGTGTTCATCGGTGGTTCCTTGCTAATTTCCTTGAACAACCGAGAAACTCACGTTCCAGACGCCGCCACGGGCGCAGCTGAGCAGGATCGGCTCGACGAACTGATACGGCACGCTGCGGTCGCTGCGGATACGCACTTCGAGCGGCTCGTCGGCCGAGAGTTGCTGGCGTTCGAATTGAATGATGCGTTCCAACTCGTCGCTGGCCACCGCCTGGCTGCCGAGCAGTAACTGGCCGTCGGGCAAAACGTTGACCGTCACGCGGCGGGCTTGGGTGTCGCTCGGCGTTCGGCCGCTCGCCGCCTGCGGCAAGTCGAGTTCGTATTGAATCTCTTGCTGGGCCAGGTGGCTGCTCGTGATAAAAAAGATGATCAGCAGAAACGTGACGTCGATCATCGGCGTCATGTTGAATTCCAACGAGCCGCGGGTCGTCGAGCGGGCGATCTTCATGTGCCGCTCCCATCGAAGGGAGGGGGCTTGGCGGCACCTCGCGCCTGGGCGAGTTTCGCCCGTCGCAGCGGGAGCAGCGCGTGCTGCGCGGCGTAAGCCACCTCGCTGATCAACTGATCGACCCGGTTGCGGAAAAAGGCATACAGGCCGAGCGATGGAATCGCGACCACGAGTCCTTCGACCGTCGTGACCAGTGCCTCGTAGATACCTTTGGCCAGATCGGCCGCGCGGGCCACGCCTTGCGTTTCGGCCACGGTCTGAAAAGCCTCGATCATGCCGGTGACCGTGCCGAGCAACCCGAGCATCGGCGCGATGTTGCCGATGACGGTGAGATAATCGATGCGCCGCGAGAAACGCGCCGACTGCTCGGCGACGGCGTCTTCCATGGCTTTCTCGACCATCGTCCAACCGCCGTCGAGCTCGCTGAGTCCGGCTTGCAACACGCTGGCGAGCGCATTGGGCTGCGCCTGACACTCACGCAGTGCCTCGGCCACCTGCCCGGCCTGGAGTTGCTGGCGCACGCGGTCGGCCAAGCCCCGGGGCATCAGCGTCTGGGCGCGAATGCTCACGCTGTAGTCGACCACCAAGGCCACGGCGACCACCGAGAGCAGCAGGATCGTGTGCCCGATCGGTCCGCCTGCCTTGAGCAAGTCGAGCAGCGACGAGCGTGGGGCGGGCGCGCGCTGCGCGGCCGCCGTCACCTCGGGTCCCTTGCCGCTGGTGGCTTTTTGCGCCAACGACGGGGCCACCGACAACACGATCACGAGCAGCACGACGCATAGCAGGACGTTTCGCAAAGCACACTCCGTTGTTTGAATTGGCTTAGGGAGCCGGCGCGGCGCGCCACTCGACGCGGCGCTGTTGAGCTTCTTTGGCGGCGCGTGTCTCGCCGTAGTCGACGATCAGTTCATCGAGCAGGCGCAGCGCCTCGGCACTCTGCTTGGCCTGTTGCAACTCGCCCGCCGCCGCGAGCAGCGACTCGGCCGCGAGCGGTCGTTGCTCGCTGAACAAAATGGGGACGCGCAGATAATTCAGGGCCGAGAGGTCGCTCTGCTGACGGAACGCGCAGGCGCGTCCCAGCACGTAGTACGGTCCCGCTCGCAGCGAGGGGGGCATCCGCTCGACCTTGTCGGCCCATTGCGCCAGTTGCTCGTCGGTGACTCGGGCGATCGAGACTCGCCAGAGTTGGGCGTCGGCCAGCTTGGCGATGCGCGGGTCGGCGTGCGGCGTGAGCCGTTGCAGTTGAGCGGTCGCGGCGAGGGCGTCAGGCCCGAGCAGCAAGTGGCTCGCGCCGAGCAACACGGCGGCGGGCTGCTCGGTGAGCGCGAGCCACTTTTTCGCTTGAGCCTCGACGAGCGGCGAGGGCTCGGCCAGCACCCAGGCCAGTGGTAGGGCGTCAAAGTCGCGGCTGTCGGGGTCATCTTGCAGCAGCAGCAAACAGAACTGCCCCGCCTGTGCGATTTGCTGGGCGTTGGTCGAGCTGCGCACGAGTCGCGCGAGCAACTGTCGCCGGACCCAGCGGCGTGTCTCGCTCTGAATGGCTCCTTGATAAGCGGCCATAGCCTCGACGAATTTGCGTTCGGCGTACAGGTCGTCAGCCTGGCGCTGGGGGGCGCTCGGCGTGGTGCGGACGTCTTGCACCTGATCGGCGAGCACGCTCCGCTTGAGTCCGCCGCTGAGGGTGATTTCCAATCGCTTGCCGGTGAAGTCGGTCACCTCGCCGACGAGCTTTTGGCCGGTGACGAGCAGCACCTCGTCGGCCGCGAACAGCGCGCATGGGCCAACGCAGGCGAGCCAGGCCAGCACAAGCACGACGTGACTTGCGAGTCGTCGGGTCATGGTAGCGGCCCTGGCTTGTTATCGTCAGCAGGAAATTTCAGATCGCGCGTGATGTCGAAGTACCGATACCGTCCGCGATTGGCCGACGCGAGCCGCGCCAGGCTTGGGTCGCCGCCGACAGCGGGGCCTTCGCCGAACTCGATCACGTGCAGCGACGCGCTCCGATTGCGATCGGTGATCCGCCGCAGTTGCGCTTCGGTGATGGGGGTGCCGGCGTCGGTAAGAAAAAAGATCACATCGGGATGAAAGGCGAGCCCCGCTTCGAGAGCCGGAATGTACTCGGTGCCGCCGTCGGCCAGAATGCCGTCGATGAAGCGATAAGCTTGCTGCACGTTTTGCGGCTCGGCGAATACCATCTTCTGCAAGGGTCCGCTGACGGCGACGCCCGAAAGGGCGAACGTGCGTGGTTCTTGATTGAAGAACACGATCTGAAACTGATTGACCTTGCCGAGCGATTGCAGGCTGGCCTTGAGTTGCGCCTTGGCGGCCTGCAGTGGACTGAACCGCTCGTTGCCCATGCTGGCCGAGCGATCGAGGATGAACACGAATGACGATCCCTCGCCATCGAGCCCCATGAAGGGGACCTTGGTGTAGCCTGCCTTGCCGAAGTTTTTGCTCGCGGCCGCTCCGCTGGTCATGTTCGCGGCGCTGCCGCCGTTGGGATCGGCGCTCGCGCCGGGGCCGATGAGCGGCTTGCTGCTGGGGAGCGCCGCGGCAATGTCGACGGGTGATTTGTCTCCGACGACCTGCGCGGGGTTGCTGCTTAGCGCGTGGCTGCTGCTCGATGCGGCCGCGTTGCTTGTCGAGTCTTGCGGGGCCGACTGGAAATAGTGCTGACCGTCGTCGCTGGTCTTTTTGAGCACGACGCCGACATCGCGGCCAACCTCTTCGAGTCCGCCGCGCGGCGCGCGTTGCAGCGTGTAGCCGAGCACGAGCAAGAGCAGCGCGTGCAGGCCGAGTGACAGAGCCCACGACGGTACCGTTGGCCAGCGATGGTCGGACGTAGCCTCTGAGCGCGTCAACATTCGCGAGGGTTCTCCAGAGAGCATGACCGCGAAACTTGCTGGCTCGAACGAGCGAAGCGACTCCGCCGACGAATTTTAGGTCGCACTGCGGTGAGCGTCAACGCAACGCCCGGGGCGGCTTGTCGAGGAACGTCTGAGCCAATGCCATCCGAGCGAGCAGGACCAATCGCCCCGGTTTGTCCGGAATCTGCTGGGGGTCGATCGAGGCGTAGCCCAACTCGGGGTAGCGTGTCAGCAGCAGGTCGAAATCGGCGGCGCGAGGTTCGGCCCGCGAGATCAAAATCAGATCGGTGGGATGCGCGCGGACAAAGTCGATGACCCCTTCGCCGGAGATGCCCTGCGGGACAACACAGTAGTGGGCGTGGGCATGGTAGCTGATGATGGCCAGTTGTTCTTCGAGGCCGAGGATGACTCGTTGTTCGCCGAACGTGTCGCGCAACCAATGTCCGACGTTGGCGCTAATCTGCCGGCTCTCGAATTGGGTGGTCCAGGCGTCGACGCAGCCGATGGTTGCGAGCACGGTCAGGCACCCGGCCACTCCGATGTGCAGTCGCGGCGCGCCGCTGCGCAACCACAGGCGGTCGAGCCACGCGCCGAAGTCGATCAGCCCCAAGGCCGCGCAGCGGGCCGTGAGTAGGATGATGGCCGTGCAATAGCGGCTGCTGGCCAGCCCGGTGTACCAGAGATGCACCCAGATGCCCATCATGATGAGCGCGACGACCATCGTGAGCGGGAGATGGTCGCGGCGGTTGAGCAATTTGTGCCAGGCAAGGTAGCTGAGCAGCAAGACGATCGCGTACTGGGCCGACAGTCCGCGCTCGAGGGTATGTCCAAAGTGCCACGCCTGGCGGACGATTTTATCGACGCGCTGTGGCCATGACCGCAGCGGCTCGGCGGCCCCGCCCCCCTGGGCGGCCAGATGGTTGATGACGGGTCCGCGGGGCTCGGCAGCCGTGAACGACTGCACCCAGCGCGCGACTCGTTCGACCTGCGCGGTCTGCATCACGTTCCACGACACGCGCGGATGCGGCGAGACCAGGCTGGCCAACAGCAAGAGCAGTGTGAGCGTCAGCGGCGCGGCCAGGGCACCGATCGCCAGTCGCGCGCGCCCCTCGTGCAACGCGCGCCACCGCATCCACGACCAAGCCACGAACGGCACGACAAGGAACACCCCTTCAAACCGCGTCAGACAACTGGCCACAAGCGCCACGCTTCCCCAGGCGAAGTATCGCCAGCGGACCTCGACCACCGCGCGCCACAGCGCGTAAATCGTCACGGTCATCGCCAGCCAAAAGGTCGATTCGCGCACCAGTTCCGGGCTCCACTCGATGAGCTCCGGATGCAACGCATAGATCAGCGCGGCGACGATCGCGACGCGGTCGTCGAACTGCCGGCGCACCCAGCCGAACAGCGGCAGTACGACCAGCGAACTCGCCAGCACGCCCCAGAGTTTGCCCCCCAGCTCATACGAGAAGCCGAGCTGATGCATCGCCACCAAGATCACCGGGTAAAGATTCAATTGCAGCCGGAAGGCGTAAGCGTAGTCGCCGCGCTCGATGGCCTCGGCCATGCCGATGTAGCCGACGCCATCGGAGCAGATCACCTCGACCCGCGGTATCATCAGCAGTCGCGGGAGCAAGCAGAGCAGAAACAACGCGACGAGCACGAGGCCGGCGCGGGGGAGCGGGTCGCGGAGTGGGCGGGGCTCCAGCAGCCGGTTTGGATACGCTGCGGGGGGCGCAGGGGGCGCCGCGAACATTCGACCCACGTCGAGCAGCTGATCTCGCACGGCAGTGAACCAAGTCGCGGACATGGGCGTTGTGACGAGCAAGCCAATCGAGAGCCCCTCGCTTCCAGGCCTTGGGTAGCAGCGCTACCGAAGCTGGCAGTCGCGGAATTGGAACAGAATCGACTCGTAGGGGCTAGAGCATTCGCGCCGCGCGCGAAGCTCGTGCTGGCAGTGACAGCAGCTTATGCGGCGCGACGCTGGCCACGCTGCTCGAGGAGGCGGCGATACAGGGCGATGTGCCGCTCGGCGATCGATGACCAGGCATGCTCGTCGGCGACGCCACGGGCCCGAGCCCCCCAGCTTTTCCATTGCGACGAGCATTGCAGCGCGTCTCCCAAGGCCCGGGCAAACTCATCGACCGATTCGCTCGGCACGAGCAGCCCGGTCTCGTGCGGTTCGACCAACTCGACCAGCCCGGGGATGTTGGGCCCGATCACGGCCAGTCCGGCGGCAAAGGCTTCGAGCACCACGAGCGGAAACGCTTCGGCGCCGCGCGTGGCCATGCCCAGGGCGCGGGCGTTTTGCAGTAACCAGACCTTCGTCGCGCCGCTGACCGCTCCGACAAAGCGAACGCGATCGGTCAGGCCGAGCCGCACGGCTTGAGCCTCGAGCGCGGGACGTTCCTCGCCGTCGCCGGCGATCACCAACTGCACATGCGGCCGGGTGCACGGGACCTTGGCCAGGGCGTCGAGCAGAATGTCGACCCCTTTGCGGCGGTGCAAGCGGCCCAAAAATAGCACATAATCGCCGCTGCCGACGAGCGGGTCCAACTCCAAAGGTCGCGGCGGGCGATGCGCAAACGACGTCAACTCGACCCCGTTGGGGATGCTGACCAGTTGCTCGCCACGAGCCCCCAGGCGGCGCAGCCCCTCGGCCGTCACGCCGCTGATCGCCACCAAAGCGTCGGCCGAGCGAACGCTTTGCAGGTGACGCTCGCGGCCGCCGGGCTTGCTCATGCGGATGTTGCCGTCGCGCACATCGTCACCGTGGCTGGTGATGATCGTCGGCACGGACCAGCGGTCGTGACACAGCGAGGCCAAGTACCCGCAAGGAAAAACGCTGTGACAGTGCAGCACGTCGAAGGGCCACGAGCGGTATAACTTGTGGAGGAAGTATCGATACCAACTCACGAAGCGATGGGTTGAGTAAATGCGCGGGTGCCGCACGACGCGGTACGGCAGCCGGTCGTCGTCGATCGTGTAGCGACGGCGTGGCCGGGGCGCGAGCACGACCACATCGTGGTCGAGCGCGAGCATGTGCCGAGCCAAGGCGTCGACGACCATTTCCTGGCCGCCGAGCTTGGGAAACACGGTCTCGCTATACAGACAAATTCGCATGAGGCACGACACCAATGCCGAAAGACGACAAGCCGCCGCCACGCTCATGTCTTACCGCATGGGAGCCGTGCGAGGGAAGATCAGTTGCCGGTCGAAGGCCATCGATCCCACGGCAACGCACAGCGACAGCAAGACGACGAGCGGAGGCTCCGCGAGCCCATCGAGCTGATGTGCCTAGCAAAAAACCGATGGGGACTGTCCCCCTCGCCATTCCGCTTCAGGCCCAACCAAGACCGGTTCTTACGGCAGCGAGGGGAGCGTGCCGATGGCGTTGGGGCTGTCGGGGTTTTTGTCGGCGGCGGGCAATACGTCCGGCAGCAGCGGCAAGGCCTGGCCCACGTCGGTGCCGTCGCTGGCCCCTTGGCGCGCCGAGTTGCCGACCGCCGTCGTGTCGCTTGAGAGCGCGTAATCGCTGGGCAACTGTTGATGCGCGGGACGGAGGCTCTCGGGCAGGTGCCTCCAGGTCACGTCGCTGAAATTGGATTGCAACTCACGATTGCTCCCCCAGTGTTCCTGCCACTGGGCCTGATTCATGCGCACGACCTGCCCGGGGCTCACCTGATCGGCGATCCGCCAGAGCGCGTCGAGATCAAAGCCCTGATAGAAATTGCGTTCGCCGCTCCAGTGGATGTGTTTCTGCAAGGCGGGGATCCCCTCGATCCCTTCCTCCTCGATGAGCGGTTGGCGATTGAGCGCGAGCAGGATGCTGTCCTTGCACTCGATCGACGTGTCGCACAGGTACGGCGACTCGAGTCCGCCATTGAAGCGCGCGAAGCCGCTTCCCACCGCGACCGTGAGGTGCCGCAGCGAGACCTGTACGCGCGTTTCAGGGCGCGGCATGACTTGCCCCCCATAAATTTCGCAGAACCGATCGGGGGTCACGCACAGGCCGTTGTCCCACGAGAGGTTGACGCTCTGCAGGTCGGCGGTGCGCAGGAAGATCGCTTCGCCGCGGGCGACACAGTTCTCGAGGCGGATTTGCGGCGGCTCGTCGGGATTTTTGTCGTCGGCCATCATCGCGGTAAAACCGTCCGCCGCTCGCACGCTAAAAAACGACACGCCGGGGTGCAACGACTGGTTGTGGCTCGACAAGTTGCGGACCGTCAGCACGCACGACTTGAGTTCCACGAGTTCGCCGCGTTGCGACTCGAACAGCGACCAACTCTCGGCGGGGACATCGCGCGGCGGCGGCACGTCGAGCTGCACCGCCACGTTGACCAGCGACAGCCGTCCACCGAGCACCGTGAACATCGTCCGCGGGTAGCGGAGCGGATCGACGTCGTCGGGCTGAAAACGGATGACCGGCTGAAAGCCTTCGCCGGCGCGAATCGTGAGCTTGCGATTCTTGAGATCGATGGGCCGCTCGTTGCGGATGCCCGAGTACCGCAGCTCGATCACGTCGCCATTGGTGGCGGCCTGGCAGGCCGCGCGGAGCGTGTTGAACTGCTGCGCGCCGCTCGCGCCCGGGGCCACGATCAGCAGTCCGCTGCGGAGCGGCGGCGGCTCGTCGGGCACGACCTCGACCACGTTCGTCGCAACCTTGGAGGGCTCTTTGCTCATCTCTGCCGGAAACAACTCGCGGGTCGTGCCCACGCTGTTCGCTTCGGTCGGGTTGCTCTCCACCGCTGCCTTGGCAGGCGTGTCCGTCGCGATGCTCTCGACCGGCGGCACAGCCAAGGGCAGCACACGCACCGGCGGCTCGATCGGCTTGGGCAACTCGCTGACCGTCGGCAAGGCCAGTGACGTGCTCGAGCCGTCGAACACCTCAATGCCAATCACCAGCAGCACCAACAACGACACCGGCGCCAACCAATGCGCATGCCGCTCGAAGAACCCCGGCGGATGCAACGGCACGCCCAGCAACGGGGTTAGGCCCAGGTCGCCCAGCGGCAGGTCTTCGCTCTCGGCCAACCGGATCAGATCGAGCATCAAATCGCGCGGCGTCTGGTAACGCCGCAGCGGGTTCTTGGAGAGCAGCTTCGCGACGATCGCCGCCAGGGTGTCGCCGACCGAGTCGTTGAACTGCCGCACGTCGGGGGGCGGCTCGTTGTTGTGTTGCAGCAGCTTTTGCAGCACCGTGCCCGTCGGAAACGGCGGCCGGGCCGTGAGCAAAAAGAACATCGTGCAGCCAAGCGAGTACAAATCGCTCCGCACATCGGCGCTGCGCGGGTCGCGGGCCTGCTCGGGCGAGATATAGTCGAACGTCCCCAGCGTGACGCCGCTGGCCGTCAAGTCGGCGCTCCCTTGGTCCACGTCGTGCAATCGGGCCAAGCCCATGTCGACCAGCTTGGCCTTGCCGTCGGCCGTGATGATAATATTCGAGGGCTTGATGTCGCGATGCACCACCTCGCGGGCCGCCGCGTGCTCAAGAGCCCGCGCCACCTGAATCGTGTAGCTTACCACGTCGTTCGTGGCGAGCGGACCGCCGTTGCGCTCGACGACCTGCCGCAGGTTGACCCCTTCGACATACTCGAAGACGATATAGTACAGGCCCTTGTCTTCGCCAATGTAGTAGACCCGGGCGACGTTTTCGTGATCGAGCCGAGCGGCCGATTGGGCTTCGTTCTGGAACCGGCGGCGCGTTTCCTCGTCGGTCGCCTGCGTGCTTGAAAGCACCTTGAGGGCGACGATCCGATTGAGCACCGTGTCACGGGCCTTGAAGACCGCCCCCATGCCTCCGCCGCCGACAAACTCGAGTAGCTCGAAATGATTGAGCCGTTCGCCGGCGAGCAGTTGGCTGAGCGTGTGAGACGTGCGTGGCGACGCGGCCTGTGTTCCGCCCGACGACGAGCGTTGGGTAATGACCGTGATGTCGTCCAGAGGCAGATCCGTGGGCCCCGATGCAGCTGGAGACCCCGATGCAGCTGGAGACCCTGCCGGCAGCGGCGACGATGACTCGCTCTGCGCCGTGTGCAGCGGCGTCACAGCATCATCGGTCGGCACGATCAGTCGCCGGCTGGATGTCATGCGTTAGGGTTCCTCTCCGGGCGCAGTCATCCCACGGCGGGACAAACACGCCCGACGACACCGACTTATCGCGCCGATCCCACGATCAACCGCGACCACGCGCCTTGCGGCAACATGTTGACTCAGAATGAATTCTGCCCGGAACGGGCTTGTGCGATACGGTGGGCTTGTGGGTGCGCTCCGTCAGCCCAGACATGATTGACCTATCGTAAACCGCTCGTTACGCGGCGTCAATAAAATTAGAGCCGCCAACGACTTACCGCCTATTGGGGTGGCGAGCGGAAACGACCCGCTCGGCCCACGCTAAACCAAGCTGTGCATTGGGGTTGATGATTGAGTGCAAGTCTCGCCCGGGGATGCTAGCAGGCAAGCTCATCACGAGCGGGGGTCGTCAGGCCCCCGATAACGTAGCCCCTTCTCAGGTACTTGATCTAGCAACATGGCGAACATCCCGGCGATGCGAGCTTATCGGGGGCCTGACGACCCCCGCTCGTTGGATGCGACTCACTCGTCACTCGCCGGCGATACCCTTCGCTGACGTGCACGAGCACTTCCAAGATCAGCAAATCGGCGCGCGACATGACGTGCCGGGCGCTGCGCGACCCCAGGCCGCGTATCAAGTCTTCCAAGGCCTGCAAGTGCAACTGCATCGTCTGGGCCGCGGTGATCTCGGCGCGGCAGAGCAACTCGGCCAACGAGTTCATCTCGCGCCCCAGGTTCCCCGAGCCCATGATGACATACGCCCGCAGCAGGTCACGGTAGTGGTCGACCAACTCCGGTGGTAGCTCAAGGAACTGCTGCTCGTTGGCAACGCGCGCGATTGTCGAACTGGCCGGGGTTGTGTTGGCCCAATCGATCGCTTTCGCGGCGGGCTCACGGAGCGTCTCCAGGTCGCGGAGCATGGCCCGCTGTTCGTCGAGCAGCCGCTGGGTCTCCTGGTGCTCCAGTCGCAGGCGATGCTTCTCACCCTGCTGCAAACGCTGGTTCTCTTGCCGCAGCGCGTGACGCTCGACGGCCCGGGCGACGTGCCAGATCAACAGCCGCACGCTGGTCGCGTGGATGCAGACATAGGCGTCGATGCCGACCTCGTAGCACAGCGGGCTCATCTCGACTTCGCTTGCGTGTCCGAGCACGATGAGCGGTTCGGCCGCGCCGCCGCCGCGAAGGGCTTCGCCCAACTGCAAGGCGTCGAGCTCGCCGGGCTCATGGCTCACGAGCACGGCGTCAAAGACGGTCTCGCGTAGCCGGGTCATCGCGGCGGCCATGCCAACCGCTTCTTCCAGCACCAGCTCGACGGCCCGATCGCCGGCAAAGGCCTCGGTCAGCCAGCCTCCGGTCCGCTCATGGGTCGTGACGAACAACACGCGCAGGCGGTGCGGCAAACTCCCCCAACGAACCGGAGGCGGCGTGCCTGTAGGCTGAAGTTGGGTGGTCATGCTGGCATCTCGACACGCGATGAACGACAATCGTGAGGGGGGCGTACTGTACTGAGGCGACCGCTCAGGGGTCAACGCCGATGCGCCGAGGGGCGCGCCGAAGTTGACCCCGACACGACTTGGAACCGAGAACCGATATCATGCTGCGTTTGATCCTGTTGAGTTGGGCCGCGCTGCTAGTGCTATCAGCGACCGTCGTTGCCGGACCCACGGTGACGCTCGACCGCCCCATGTCGCCGCCGCAATGGGCCCTGCTCGAACGCTTGCTGCTCGAGACCAACACGCGCGCCTGCGGCGAGTACCTGCAGCGCTACTTCGACCCACGCGGGTACCTCGAATGTGTCGAACGCTGGGGCGGTAACGACGGCCCGGACGACGCCATCGAGAACCTCACCGACTGGCCGCTGCTCTACGCCCTCGGGGGGGACGAGGTCGTGGCCCAGTGGATTGACCGCGCCTGGGAAGGACACCTCCGGCAGTACACGGCTGCCCGCACCACGCAGGTCGATTTCGCCCGCGATGGCATGTACTACCGTGAGTTCCCCGTGATGATGGACTGGGTTCACAATGGCGAGGGGCTCACGGTCTTCAATCTGCAAGGGCTCATCGAGCCGCGTGCGCTCAAGTTCCGGCAACGGGTCGAGCGGTTCGCGGGCTTTTACCTGCCGGGCGATCCGCAGGCCGCCAACTATGACCCGCAACACCGCATCATTCGCAGCCTGTTCAACGGCTCGCGCGGCCCATTGTTGCGCAAGGCCACGGCCGTCGATTGGGCCGGCGACCCGATCGAGATCGAGCATCGATTCAAGCCCGGCCACGGCGAGCGTAACTATCAGGAAATGCTCGATCACTTCAAGGATTACACCGACGTGATCGGCGATCATCCGCAGAATTTGCTCGCCACGACCCTCCCGCTGAATGCGTTTGCGCTGACGCACGACGAAAAATATCGCCGCTGGGCACTCGAGTACGCCGACGCCTGGCTCGAGCGGGCGGCGAGCAACGGCGACATTTTCCCCTCGAACGTTGGTCTCGACGGCCGCATCGGTAGCGCAGTCGGCGGCAAATGGGACGGCGGCGCGTATGGCTGGGGCTTCACGGTCACCGATCCCGCCACCGGCAAACAATCGC
>CAZZBK010000051.1:0-35373 GCA_964652155.1 uncultured Planctomycetaceae bacterium
CCCCTTCAGCAGCCAGCGGGCGACGGGTAACTCATCAGGCACGTCGTCGTCGATGCGGCGATTCTGGCCGTCTCGCAAGTCGGCCAACCAAATCTTGCGACCCTCGAGCGCCGCGAGCCAATCGTCGATGTCGCCATGAGCTAATATCCCCGGGATGAGCGCGTCGTGCGGAGCCCACGGATACGCGCTGTCCAACAAACTGCGATACGATACCAACCCGCCACGGGCAAAGACCGTGTCGACGTCGTCTTCGTACAGCGCGACGATGAGCGCCGCGAGCATGCCGAGCGGCTCGCTCACACTGGGCAACCGCTCCGCGTCGAGCGGCGCGGCCAGCGAGGCGTTCGAGGCATTGGGCTCAACAAGCCCTTCGCCCCAGAGCGAGAAACTCCCGCGCGGCTCGTGTTGCCGCAGCCAGGCGAGCACCGTGCGCACATCGCTCACCTGCTGACCGAGGATCGTCTGGCCGAGCATCCATTCGCTCGATGACCGACCGGTCACGCCGCCCGATCGGCCACGCCCTTCTCCGGCAGGTTGAGTTTCGCCCGTGCCGCGCACGTCGACGAGCACGACGCGCGCCCCTTGTTCGACGAGTCGGGCGATGGTTTCCGCTTTCTGCTTGAGCAGCGTTTCCTTGCCACGCTGGGCAAGGGCCACGATCGTCCGCGGCGACAGGGCCGCCACGGGCTTGACCGGCTGCACGATGAGCAGCGGCAGCGGGATGGTGAGCTCACCACTCGTGCGCTGCAACTGCACACGCTCGACCGACAGGCCACCGTGCTCGCTGCGACTCAGTTTTGTGGCCTTCGCGTTGCGTTCCGGCTCGACCGCTCCGAGCAGCTTGGCGAGCGTTCGTTGCCAATGGGCCCGCCGCTGGGCGCTGGTCAGTTTTGCCGTTTGTTCGCGGGCCGTGGCACTGCGTTCTTGCGCCAGCGTGTCGAGCACGGAGTGCAACGGCTCGGGACGTTGCTCGTCGCCGCGACACCAGAGCGTTGACGACTCGTGTCGCTCGCCGTGCTCGGCGGCCGGCGTGGGCATGCTCATCCAGCGCTCGAAGAGCGGGTACAACTGGCTGCGATGCAGCGCGCCGATGTTCGTGCAGTGCGATGACTCGGGAGCCTGTCCCTTGACGGTGCCCCGTCCCACGGCGCTGGAGAGTCGATCGCTCACGTCGTGCCAGGCGTAGATTTGCCGCAGCCGCTTCCAGACCGGATCGCGCGGCTCATCCCAGCGAAACTCATGAGCGTACACGAGGTTTCGCGGCGCGATCGAGCCGATGACCACCCAGGGCATAAAGCCGTCGGCGGCCGAGCGGGCCAAGTTGCGTGTCGATTCCCACGACCCGCTCCCTGCGTAGTTAAATGTCTCCTCGGCGTTGTCGGGCAGCGGGTACACGTCCTCGGGCTCGTAACCGCCGAAATTGAACGGGACCGCGACGCGAAACCGTGCGTCGAGCGCGGCGGCGACCCCGGTCGGGTCACCTCCACCGGCCACCGCGCCCAGTATGAGCAGCCGCTCGGGATCAGCTCCCACCGACAGCAGCACGTCGGCGCCGCGCCGCAGGTCGTTGACCATCCAATGGGTCAGGCTCTCGCCCACCAATTGCAACTGCACGCCGGTGTTGTAGCGGTGATAGTAGTCCTGTCGCTCACTGCGGAACGGCGTCGGGTACGCGCTGGCCGAGGTGAAGCGATGCGTGCGCCGCTCGCCGTGTCCGAGTTGATCCATGACCAGCACGAGCGCGCCCTGCCGGGCCCAGGTCATGCCCATCGTCTGCAACTCACCCTGGGTCTTCGGCGCGTGATGACTGTGACAGATGATGATTCCTGGCGCGCGGCTGGCCGTCGAGCTGTTAGGGCGATACAAATTGGCCGTGACTTCCAAGCCCGCCGTGCTCGAGAAGATCACGTTCTCGATCGTGTACCCCTCGCCGCGGATGCGTCCCATGACGCGCAGCTGCAATTCGCCCTGGGGCGAGAGTGAGCCGAGCGCGGCGCGGAGCGCGGCGAGCCGCGTGTCGCGATACGCCTCCCAAGCGGCGCGCGATGTGAGCTGCCGCCAGTTCGCGGTCTCGCGCGCGTTGGCGTGCCGCAGGCGATTGCGAACGTCCTGCCGCACGAGTTCGCGCGGGTCGACCTCGGCCGACTTGCCCAGCACGGCCGCGTCGAGCTGCGCGAGTGTTTGCTGAAGCTCGTCGAGACTCGCGGCGAGTAACGGTCCTGCGCCGAGCCATAGCCCCGCGAGCGTGACGATCAACGTGGACGAGATGAGTCGGACTCGGTTGTGACGCTGCATGGCGTTGACCTCCCGGGGGATGCGGTGGTGCTCCCCAATTGGAGCTTGGGGAGGATTTGCAGATGCTCGATGTTGGCCGATGGATTCGCCCCACGCAACTGCCGCAGCAATAATTTCAGCGACTCGCGTCCCAATTCGAGCCAGTCGCTCTGGCAACTGGTGAGCGCGTACACCTCTTCTCCGCCACAGCCGACGACGCTCAACTCATCGCCGACCCGGACGCCGAGCGGCCGCAAGGCATCGATCACGTGTCGGGCCAAGGTGTTGTTGAAGCAGACGACCGCGGTGGGGCGCGGTTCGAGCGCAAGCAGTTGAGCCCCGGCGCTCCGCGCCCCGGCGGCGGTCACTTCGCTGTACAGCTCATACGACCGGCGCACGGCGATGTGTGCCGCGCGCAGTGCCTCGCGGTAGCCACGCAACCGCCAGGGGTTCAACTCGGCACGGTGCCAATGCACATAGGCAATCCGCCGATGTCCGAGCGACACCAGGTGCTCGACAGCCAACCGACTGCCGGCGGCTGAATCATCGCGGAGCGAACTGACCTTGGGGAGCGGCATGTCGTGATCGAGCAGCACGATCGGCAGCGGTCGACCCCCGAGGCGACGCAGCACTTTGTCCTCGGCGAACGACGCGGCAATGACCCCCTCAAGTCGATACCGGGCCGCGAGTTGCTCGACGGTTTGCCGCAGCCGGTTGGGTGTGGCCGAGCGGACGAGCACGTCGCGGTCAGCGCTCTCGGCGGCCTGAACGACCCCTTGCAACATCAACCCCTCGATGCCGGCGGTGACCCCTTCGACCTCGCCGGCCGCCCCACGATATTCGGCCTGCACGTAGGCGATCAGCCGGCTGGGCTGCGCTGCGGCGGTCCACTGGAGGCTGCGCAGCTCGCCCGCCAAGACCGTCCCTCGTCGGCGTACCTTGCGGAGCAGCCCCTCGTTCTGGAGCACCTCGGTGCTCCGTCGGACGGTCTCTCGGCTGACTCCAAAGCGTTCGGCCAGTTCGACTTCGGTTGGCAGCTTGCCGTCCGGGAAGGCCCGCTCGGCTATGGCGCGACGCAGCGCCTGCTCGACCTGGGTCACCAGCGGGACCGGTCGCTCGATACGTTCGACGGGGATCTTGGGCTGTTTTTTGCTCATCTATTACCACATATACAATCATCGTGGGAATAAGGCAAATCGTTTGGTCTTGGACGAAGTTTAGGTATGCTCAGAAAGATGTCATGCCGCCTTGCCGTGATCCTATCCGTTGGAGTTCTGGCTTGCCTTCCGCATCCCCTTTCGGCAGGCAAGACAGGTTCCGCTGCGCAAGGACAGGGCTCGGCTGCGAAAGGACAGGGCTCGGCTGCGAAAGGACAGGGCTCGGCTGAGCATGATCCGGGCTTGGCTGTAAAATGGGCTGCCGTGCAGGACACGGTCCGGCAGATCGATCGGTTACTGGAACACCACTGGCAGGCGCGGGGCGCTATGCCCGTGGCAACGAGCGACGCAGGGACATGGCGTCGCCGAGTAACGCTCGATCTTGCCGGCCGTATCCTCACGGAGGATGAAGCGGTCGAGGTGAGTGCATCGCTCGATCAGGCGGCGCGGAACGACTGGGTGCTGCGGCTCGTCCATGGCCCCGAATTCGCTCTGCACTTCGGCACGCTGCTCGATCAGTGGATACAACAGCGCCATGCCGGCGACGCCGCCTTTGTGGGCTACCTGCGACACCAGCTCGCGCAAGGCCGTGGTTGGGACGCAATCTTTCGCCAACTGTTGCTCGGCCCTTGGGAAGGGGACGTCGCCTCGGGTGCCAGCCGCTACTTGTCCAAACGGGTCAAAAATCTCGACGCGCTGACGGCCGACACCTCGCAGGTCTTCTTCGGAGTCGACATCACCTGCGCCCGCTGTCACGATCATCCGCTGATCGGCGAATGGACGCAGCATCACTACTACGGGTTGGCCGCGTTCTTCAACCGCACGGTCGAGACGAAAAAGAACAGCGGCGTGTTCGAGGACAAGCCCGACGGCGAAGTGACGTTCCAGTCCAAGTCGGCCGGTCAGCAAACCGCGCCGATGATGTTTCTCACGGGGGTGAAGTTTGCCAGCGTGGCCAAGCAGAACCGCCGCGAGCAGCTTGTCAGCGCCGCGTTGGCCGAGCGAACGATGTTGAGCCGCGCGGTGGTCAATCGCCTATGGGGCTGGTTTTTCGGCCGCGCGCTGGTCGAGCCCGTCGATCAAATGCACCCGGAGAATCCATCGTGCGTGCCGGGACTGTTGGAGTTCCTGGCCGACGATTTCGCCGCGCATGGTTACGATCTGCGGCACACGGCCGCGGCGATGTGTTGCTGCCGCGCGTACCAACGTTCGAGCCGTCATTCGTCCTCGGCGGCCTCAACAGCCGACGACACGTTTGCCATCGCCCGATTGCGTCCCCTGACCCGGCAGCAATGGGCCCTATCGGCGGTGATCGCCGCTGGGGCCGCGCCCCGATCGGCCTCGTCAAGCCAGGCGGACCATTACCTAGCCGCTGAAAAACGCGCGGCCGAGTTGCTCGTCGGGCTCGACCCCTCCAGCGACCGCTACCAGGCGAGCGCGGCCGAGGCGCTGTTCCTCTCGAATCACCCCAGCGTGCAAACGTTGACCCAACCGGCGGAGCAGAACCTCGCCGCCCGGTTGCTCCGCGTGGAGAGTATCGATGAGCGTCTGAACCTTGCGTTCCGCTCGACGCTCAACCGCCAGCCCACGAGCGCCGAACGTCACACGATCGCCGCGTGGTGGACCGCGCAGCCGTCGCACGAGTCGGCCGCCGCGGCGCTCGTCTGGAGCTTGTTGACCTCGGCCGAGTTTCGTTTCAATCACTAAGCCAATCGATGACACCTTTCGATCCATCCGCCGCATTCGTTCCGCACGCCTCGCGTCGCCAGGTGTTGCGTGGCGCGCTGGCTGGGTCGCTGGCCTCGTGCGGGCTCGTCACACCAGCGCGGAGCGCGGCGGCTCCTCGGCCAGCGCGGCAGGTGCTGTTCATCTGGCTGGCCGGGGGATCAAGCCAGTTCGAGACCTGGGACCCCAAGCCGCATCGCGAGACCGGCGGTCCATTTGTCGCGATCCCCACGAGCGTGCCGGGGGTGCATGTCTGCGAGCTCATGCCCTCGCTTGCGCAGCGCATGCACCAGCTCACCGTCATTCGTTCGCTCAGCACGCCCATCACCGAACACTTCATGGCGGCCGATCTGATCAGCACCGGCCGACTCAAGGAGCCAACGCTCCAGTATCCTGAGTTGGGAGTCGTGCTGGCCAAGGAGCTGTCGACCGGCCAGAGCAAGCTGCCCGACTATGTGTCGATCTTTCGCACCAGCGAGGGGCGTCGCCGCGCCGACCCCGGCTTCCTCGGCGCGGCGCATCTGCCGGTGCATCTCGAGCACTCCGCTCGCCCGGAGAATATCGATCTGCCCGCGGGCGTGTCGCGCGGCGCGTTTGCCTCGCGCGCCGCGCTCCGCGAACAACTGAGCGCCGCGTTTCTGCGCGAGCGAGCGGGCCGCGAACTGGCCGACACCTACGAGCAGGCGCACGAGCGGGTTGCGGGCTTGATGGACTCATCGCACGTGTTCGATCTGGAACAGGAGCCCGCCGCGGCCCGCGAGCGGTATGGCCGCACGCCCTTCGGCAAGCATTGTCTGCTGGCGCGGCGGTTGCTCGAGTCGGGCGTGAGTGTCGTCAAGGTCGCGCGGGGCTTTTGGGACTCGCACCACGACAACTTCGAAAGCCACCGCGAGTTGGTGACCGACTTCGATCGAGTGATGAGCGTGTTACTCGACGACCTGCGCGAACGCGCGTTGCTCGAGCGGGTGTCGGTGGTCGTGCTCAGCGAGTTTGGCCGGACTCCGAAGATCAACAAAGACGTGGGGCGCGACCACTATGCGGCGGCGTGGTCATGTGTCCTGGCGGGAGCCGGTTTCCGCCCGGGCATGGTGCACGGCCGGACCGACCTGGACGGGGTCAACGTGGCCGATGGCGCGGTGTCGGTCGGCGATTTGTTTGCCACGCTCTACCGCGCCGCGCTCATCGACCCTGACAAGCATTACCAGGTCGGACCGCGACCGGTGCCGCTGGCCCCTGAGCATTCGCACGCCGTCGAGTCCATATTGAACGTCTGAGCCCGCCCCCCCTGTAGCGTTCCCTGCCCCACATTCCTGCCATGGCCGACACGAAACCCAAGACACCCGAGCCGATTGCGAGCGCCAAGTGCGCCGGCACATTGCTGGCCCTGGCGGTCGACCGCGCGCAGGGTTGCGTCTACGTCGGCGGCAGCGACGCTCAGGTGTATGAGCTGCCGTTGAATGCGGTGGACCTGTCATTGCGCGGCAAGCTTAGCTCGAAGGGATATGTCGCCGCGCTGGGGCTCGTCGAGCGCGGCCCACTCGACCGCCGCCTGCTGGTCGGCCGCTACGACGGGTCCATCTCCTGGCATCAAGTGCACGACGGCCGGCAGCTGCGGCGCATCGAACGCGCGCACGACGGCTGGATCCGCGACCTGCGCGTGCTCGACGATGGCGAGCGGTTCGTGACCATCGGCGACGACATGCTGCTCAAGCTCTGGAGCGTCACGAGCGGACAGTTGCTGCACTCGATGAGCGGCCATGCTCGCGAGACGCCGCAAGGCTATGTGTCGGCCCTGTACAGTCTGGCCGTGGCGAACCACTCGCCGATCTTGGCCACGGCCGACCGCGTGGGCGAAGTGCGCGTTTGGGATATCGACGCGCGGCGGCTCGTCACGCGGTTTGCGAGCAGCGAGTTCTACACGTTCGACCCCGACAAACGAGATCGCTCGATCGGCGGCATTCGCCGCGCGCGATTCTCGCCCGACGGGCAATGGCTGGCCCTGTCCGGCATCGGGCAGATCACGAACGTCGACGGGTTCGTCGGCCCCGCGAGGGTCGAGGTGTGGGATTGGCGACACGCGCGGCGCATCGCCGTCTGTCACGACACGCATCAGGCCGTGCTCAACGACCTTGCCTGGAACAGCGCTTCGACGCACCTAGTGGCCTCGGGCGGAGGGGATGGCGGCGGCGTGCTATTGTGCTGGAAAATCGGCGACGAGAAGCCGCTGCACAAAATCAAACTCAAGGGACACACGCAGCGGCTTGAGTGGACGCGGAGCGACGAGCAACTGCTACTCGCCGGCTTCGAGGGGGTGCAACTCTGGGACACGCAGTCTTGGTGGAACAACACAACGAGTGGGTCAACGTCATGAAACGAATCATGCTAGGGTTGTGCATCGTTTTGAGCGCACTCCGTATCGAGGGGGCCGAGCGACCGCTGCGCGAGCAGATCGACGAGCGGATCGCGCAAGCCTATCCGCGCGAGAAAGTCACCCCCGCCCCCCTCACGACCGACGCCGAGTTCATCCGCCGCGTGTACCTCGACCTGATCGGGTGCATCCCCACGGCGCAAGAAACGCGCGCCTTTCTCAACGACTCGTCGGCCGACAAACGCGCGCGGCTGATCGACACCCTGCTGGTCGACGCGCGGTACGCGCAGCACATGGCCGACCTCTGGGACATGATCCTCTTTGGTCGCAATCCGCCGGGCTACGACACGGACAAGCGGCAGGGGATTCAGACCTGGCTTCGCGAGCAGTTTGCGGCCAACACGCCGTACGACAAAATCGCCGCTGCGATCCTCAAGGCCGAGGGGAACACGCTCGACCAGGGACCGCCGACGTTCTTGCTCCAGTATCGCAACCAGCCTGAGGACGCGACGGAGGCGATCACGCAGATCTTTTTGGGCGTGCAGCTGCAATGTGCCCGCTGCCACGATCACCCCTTCGAGCCGTGGAAGCAGGTCGATTTTTATGGCATGGCGGCGTTCATTGCCCGACTTGAGGTGGTGACCGTCGGCAAGGAAAAGGACCTGACCAAGTACGCGATCGGCGAGAAGAATAGCGGCGACATCCTGTTTACGGGCCCGGCCAAGGACCAAACGCCCGGCAAGAAAGGGGACCCGATTCGGCCTCGGTTTCTGCTCGGCGACGAGTTGAGCGAGCCCGCCTTGCCGGTTGGTTACAAGGAAGCGAAGTTCGAGGCGAACAAGCCGCCTCCCGCGCCCACGTTCTCGCGCAAAGATCAACTCGCCGCGTGGGTCACGCGCGCCGAGAATCCGTTTTTTGCCCGGGCGGTCGCCAATCGGCTGTGGGCACTGCTGCTCGGCCGCGGCTTGGTGCATCCGGTCGACAACATGAGCCCGGCCAACAAGCCGTCGCATCCCGAGCTGCTCGACGAGCTGACACACTGGCTCGTGGCGCATGCGTTTGACGTGCGGGGCTTGTTGCGCGAGGTGGCCAACAGCCGCACCTATCAGTTAGCTTCGCGCTCATCGAACGGCGAACAATTCCCTCGTTGGTTCGAGTCGGCGCGGATGCGTCCGTTGTCGGCCGAGGAGTTGATCGAGAGTTGGCGCACCGCCACGGGCTACGAGGAGGTCGAGAAATCGGCCGCGAACAAATCGCCGCGCACGGGTCGGTTCCGGCCGTTGGAAAGCGGCTACATGCTCCGGTTCTTCGGCCAGCCCAACACGGGGACCGGCGATTTCCAAGGGGGGCTCGCCGAGCATCTGTACCTCAACAATGGGCCGCTCAGCCAATTGCTGGTCGATGGCCCCGGCTCGCTCATGGCCGCGGTGACCCAGAAGGACACGCCCCTCGACGCTCGGGTCGAGCACCTGTATTTATCGTTGCTCAGCCGGCTCCCCAGCGACGTCGAGCGAGCCCGGTTTGTCGAGTATGTGCGCGACGAGGGGAAAACGCCCGGCGAACGGTGGCGCGAAGCAACCTGGGCGCTGATGACCTCGAGCGAATTTCGATTCAATCACTAACAACTTGGAGTGTCTAACAAACAGGCAGCTCAGAGGGAGACGGTCCCCAGCCATTTTGTTCGACGATCTTAACCTTATCCGGCCACGAGATTTCATTCAGGAGCAACGACCATGCCACGACCCACGATCTGTTCGCCTGGCGAGCACCTGTCGCGACGCGCCCTGCTCAAGGGGACACTCGCCACCGCGACGGGCGGCGTCGTCATGAATTGGGGCGGACTAACGAACGTCGCCGCGCTGGCCGACGAGGTCCGCCGACAACAAAAGCACTGCATTTTGCTGTGGATGAACGGCGGCGCCAGCCAGTTCGAGACCTTCGACATGAAGGTTGGTCGACCCACCGGCGGCGTGTTCCGCGCGATCAACACCAACGTGCCCGGCACGCAAATCTGCGAGCTGATGCCCAAGATGGCGCAGCAAATGCACCGCGTGGCCGTAATCCGTTCGATGCGCACGAGCGAAGTCGACCACCCGGGCGGCATCTACCTGATGCACACCGGCTACCGACCGACGGCCAACATTCGGTTCCCTGAGCTCGGCGCGATCGTGGCCAAGTACCAAGGGCGCGAGGGCGCGGATTTGCCGAACTTCATCAAAGTCTCGTCGCAGGGGGACGCCGGCGGCGGCTTCTTGGGGCCTCGCTATCAGCCGTTCCAGATCGGGTCGCGTGGCGATCTGCCGACCTTCAGCGTGTCGAACATCGCACCCGAGGTCGAACAGCGCCGCAACGCGCTCCGGACGTTCGTCGAAGATCAGTTCTCGGCCGTTCATAAGGCCGAGCCGGCCCGCATGCACCGCGAGGCCTACGAGGCGGCCCGGCGTTTGCAAAACGTGCAAAAGGTATTCAAGTACGAGGACGAATGGGCCAAGCACCGCGAGCTCTATGGCGACAGCGGGTTTGGCAAGCGGTGCATGTTCGCCCGGCGGCTCGTCGAGGCGGGGGTTCCGTTCATCGAAGTCGGCCAGAGCAGCTACGACTCGCATGGCGATAACTTCACCTGGCATCAGGGGCTCGTGCCACCCATGGAACAGGCTTGGGCCGGGCTGCTCACCGATCTCGCCGACCGCGGACTGCTCGACAAAACGCTGGTCGTGTGGGCGGGCGAGATCGGCCGCACGCCGAAGATCAACAACCGCGCGGGCCGCGATCATTACGTGCGTTGCTGGACGACCGCGCTCGCCGGCTGCGGCATCAAGGGGGGCCAGATGTATGGCGAGTCGGACCGCGACGGTGTCGAGGTGAAGGACAAACCGGTGACCGAAGGGGACTTTTTCGCCTCGATCTATCACGCCCTGTCGATCAACCCCAAGGACGAGAACTACGCCGGCGTGAGGCCGATCCCTGTTGCGCCCTTTGGCGCGAAAGTGGTCGACGAGTTGTTTGTGTAGAAATGGTGAATGCGGAATGATGAATGATGAATTTGGAACGCTCACGCGATAGCGCTCCGACATTCATCATTCCGCACTCAGCACTCATCATTGCCTTCCAATGAAAGCCTTCCATGCCTGACACGATCTCCCAATACACCCTCCGCTGGCAAATGCCCTTCGAGGGCTCGTGGCCGATGGCGATTGCCCTCGCCGGAGAACGTGTCTTTGTCGGCAATCAACTTGGCCAGATCGTGGCCTGGGATCTGACCCTCAAGCCGATCGAGCACGACACCGCGGGCAAGGACAAAGACCCGAAAAAAGTCCCATCCCTCGCGCCTCTGCGGCAGTTGGTCGGACACTCGAACGGCATCACCCGGCTGCTCGCGGCACCCGACGGTCGCACGCTCTTCTCGGCCTCGCTCGATCACACGATTCGCGTTTGGGATTTGAGCGCGCCGGCCACGGGCCAGGCGGAACTGGTCGTCGACCAGGAGACGCGTGATGCGCAAGCACGTCGAGCGGGGAAGAAAGAGGCTCCCGCCGCGCCGGGCGTGACGGTCGAGACGCAAAACCCGATCGCTGTGCTGGACGCACATCAGAATTGGGTCTCGGCGTTGGCGCTGAGCCGCGACGGAAAAAAACTCATCAGCGGCGACTTCAGTTCGCAGGTCATTCTGTGGGACGTCGCGACGCGCAAAGAACTCGCCCGATGGCGCGGTTTGGCCTGGAACTGGATCGTGGCCTTGGCGCTCAACGCCGACGGCAGCCGTTCACTCGTGTCGGAACACCGCTACAAGCGCGACGACTTTGATGTCCCGGCCGCGGCGGTGCGGGTTTGGGACACGTCCACGCAAAAAGAAACGCTCGACGTGCTCAAGGCTCAGTTCCCCAAATACGATCCCAGCGCGTCGAGCTACGAAGCCTCGCAAACCTGGCGCAAGTTTATCGCCGCCGGGCTCGTCGCGGCCGACTTCTCGCCCGACGGCAAGCTGTTGGCCCTGGGGCAAGGAGGCGAGACCGATACGGGCAAGATCCACCTGATCGACACCGTCGACGGCAAGCTCATTCGCGACGTCGCGGCTCATCAGTACGGCATCACCGATGTCCGATTCAGCCGCGATGGCCAGCACGTGTTGTCGACCGGCCGCGACACGGCCCTACGCATCACTCAAGTGAGCGACGGCAAAGAGGTGGCGCAACTTGGCGCGCCGCGCGGCGGGCAGTTCAAGGATTGGTTGAGTGCGTTCGACCTTTCGCCCGACGGTCAGACGATCGTCGCCAGCGACATTGCCGGGCTGGTGCATGTGTGGACGAGGAGTGAGTAGCGGATGGGGTGCGGGGTGAGTTAAGTTATTGAGGTTCATATAATTAAGTTAACAGGACGACCAGCGGGAGTCCGTAAATACCGGCCTCGCGTTGCTCGGCCTATTAAGTTCATTATCTGAGGATCAATAGCCGCCGACGCGCAGCGGAGCGCGTAACCCCAGCGGAGATAAATGTCGTCATGCCGCGATTCGTTATTTTGCATCACCAGACGCCGCCGAGTTTTGAGCGGCCGACGCATTATGATCTGATGCTCGAATGGGGCACGGCGCTACGCACCTGGGCGCTGGCCAGCGAGCCCCTGCCCGGTTGTTTGATCGAGGCCGACGCCCTGAGTGACCATCGCCTGGCGTACTTAGATTACGAGGGGCCCGTGTCAGGCGATCGAGGACAGGTCACGTGCTGGGACCGCGGCGACTATCGCGTGCTCCGTGAGTCGCCGACCGAATGGCTCGTGCAGCTCGTGGGGGGAGTGCTCGATGGCCATGCCCGACTCACGCGCGACAGCGCCGATGGTCAGCGCTGGAGATTTTTGTTCACCGCTTCCTGAGTGTCGCCGCCGCGTCGGCGAGTTTGACCCGAGAGCACAATGCCCGAGCGGCGCACGAGCACATGCTCGAAATCCCAAAGCCGATCCTGCTGGCCGCCGAGCGAGCGAAGCCGCACGAGGGCCACGGGCAGGCCGTCGCGCGTAGTCCAGCGCAGAGGAACGTTCTGCTGCTGGGCAAGTTGCGTGAGCCCTTCCACGAGCGGCGTGAGGGGCCAGGGGATCGCGCCGGCCCGTAACCGTTTGATCTGCACGGCCAGTTCGTGCTCCTGGGTCATGCGGATGTCGAGTTCGAGCGAGACGACGGTGTCGAGTTGTTGGTTGCGGTAGCGGCAGGCGACGTTGAGTTGATGCTCGTCGAGCGCCACGCGCGGGTCGACCACGCCGTGTGCCAGCAGTTGCGGATGATTCTTGGGCAGATCGACCGCGAGCCAGCCGTTGATTTGCTCGGCCGTAAAGGTGGCGCTCCACCGCGAGTCGCGTTGCACGGCGCTCACGAGCGCCGCGGCCTGGCGGAGCGCCTCCTGATTGGCCTGCTCCAACTGTTCTGGGGCTTGGTCAAGCTGCGCCGCGTAATAGGTCGGCTCATGCCACAATGCCGTGAGCGTCGCGCCCAGCGCGATCACGACAAGCACGGCCAACACGAGCAGCACGCGGCGCATGAGCAATTTCACCGTCGGGTTACAGGACCGGTTGGGTCACCTTATTGAGGTTCAGGTCATTAAGTTAACAGGACGACCAACGGGCGTCCGTTAATACCGGCCTCGCGTTGCTCGGCCTATGAAGCTCATTATCTGAGGATCAATAGCCTACCATTCACGGTAAGAATTGTAATGTGCAGCCTCGTTCCTGATGATATCTCTCAGCAAAGACAGCGAACGGTTGATGGCGATGGGACGTCGTACACAACTCGCCCCTACCCCCCATCATCTCGGCTCTGTTGCGTGACGAGAGCTGAGGGGGTGATGAATTCGCGCGGCTTGCTTGACAGTCGTGGCGAAAGCGATTAGGCAGGAGATATCTCCCGCATGATTGGCAACTGTGGCAAAGGAAACTCGATTTGGAACGCTGGCGTTGGTGGGTCATGTTGCTTGGGCCTTGGCCGATTCTAGCGGTCTCGCTGGGGTTGTCGCGCTGGGCGCGGAGCGAACCGTCCGCGCCGCCGAGCCTGAACGTCGTGCACCGACGGGTGATCGAAGATCCCCTTGTGCAAACCGCCTCATTCGAGGTGGAAGATCACGATCAACTTGCGTTTGCCTGTCGCGGCCGGGCCGACGAGTTGCGCGAGCAGTTGGGCTCCGCCGCCGTGGTGATTGTTCGCGCGCCGTTTGTCCTGGCTGGCGACCTGAGCGCCGACGCGCTGGATGACTGGCATCGGCAGACGATCGCCCCCGCCGCGCGGGCCTTGCGCAACAGTTACTTCGACACCGTGCCGCATGAGCCGATCAGCGTGTTGCTCTTCGGCAATGCGAAGAGCTATGAGCATCATGCACGACAGCTCTTTGGTGACGAGGACGTGAGCATCTACGGCTACTACCGTCCGCAGCTGCGCACGATGATCTTGAACGTGGCCACGGGGGGCGGCACGCTATTGCACGAACTGACACACGCCCTCTCGGCGTTCGACTTTCCGCACATGCCCGACTGGTTCAACGAAGGGCTGGCATCGCTGCATGAGCAGTCGCACATTCGCTCGGATGAGTCGGGCGTTGACGGGCTGGTGAACTGGCGGTTGAGCGGTTTGCAGCAAGCGATCGCCGCCGGGCAAGCCCCGACGCTCGTCGGCCTGCTGGAGCACAAAAAGTTTCGCGGCGAACAGGTCGGCATGAACTACGCCCAGGCGCGGTATCTGTGCCTGTTCTTGCAACAGCACGGGCGGCTCAAGGCGTTCTACCGACAGTTTCGGGCCACGCATCGCGACGACCCGCAGGGACACGCCGCGCTGCTAGCACAGTTTCCTGGCCAAGATTTTTCGCAACTCGATGCCCGATTCCAGCAGTGGGTCGCGCAGTTGCCTAGTCCCTAGTGGTTGTTCTAATCCCCCGATTTGCTATAAACTCACGCTATGAATCCAAACCTGATTAAGCTGTTCGATTTGACAGGTCGCGTTGCTCTGGTCACCGGAGGGAGCAAAGGGCTGGGCTTGGCGATGGCTCGCATCTACGCCGAGGCGGGTGCCGACGTGTTCATCACCAGCCGTCACGAAGACGAGTTGAAGGCGGCCGTCGCGCAGATCAAAGACGGCAACAGGGGTCGCGTCGAGTATGCTGTCATCGACATGACCAACCGCGCCGAGGTCGACAAGCTGGGCAAGACCGTCGAGGCCAAGCTGGGCCGCATCGACATTCTGGTCAACAATGCCGGCTCGAATTTGCCGCAGCAGATCGACCAGATCAAGGATGCCGACTGGGATCGCCTGGTCGAACTGAACCTGAGTAGCTGCATGGCTTTGGCTCGCGCCGTCACGCCGGGCATGCGACAGCGCAAATGGGGGCGTATCATTCACATCTCGTCGATCATGGGGCTGGCGAGCAAAGAGGGGCGCAATGCCTACTCGGCCACCAAAGCCGCGCTGGTGGGCATGGCCAAGGCCACCGCGCAAGACGTCGGCGCGGACGGCATCACGGTCAACTGCATTGCCCCAGGCCCGTTCATGACCGACCTGCCGGGCAAGATGCTCAGCGACGCCGAGAAGCAGGTGTTTGCCGATCGCACGGCGCTGGGCCGCTGGGGCCAGCCACGTGAGTTGGCCGGGACAGCGTTGCTGCTAGGCAGCGATGCTGGCAGCTACATCACCGGCACGGTGTTGGTGGTCGATGGCGGCACGCTGTGCAAGACGTTCTGAGATCGCGACTTAGCACGGTCCGATTGGGGCTCAAGCTGCCTTGACCCTTGCGGCGCGCGATCCCTATAATCCCGCCCGCTCTTCTGGAACCCCGAACGGTTTTGTAACTCCTTTTGCCCCTTTGCGCTAGAGCTGTTCGCATGCCGCGCGCAACCTGAGTTGCCCGCCACACGTGAGACGGACTCGGCCAGGACGTTGCTCGTTTGCTGACGCGATCGGTCATGGATGATCGAGGCGAGACGCACCGCGCGCCACGATGGCGCTGCGCCGTGGGGTTGTTCGCGCTGTTGGTCTATCTGTTCGTCGCGCGCTCGAGTGTCGCGCGTGCTCAAGTCGAGCTGCCGCGCGGCGACCCCACCGAGCGATTCAGCTTCACCGCCCAACGCGCGAGCAAATGGGCCGATGGCCCTTACGACGTTTGGTTATTGCAAGGAGATGTTGCGCTGCAACAAGGGACCGCGATCGCGCGCAGTCAGGAAGGGGTGCTGTGGATTCGCCGCGGCACCGACCCCAACGTGCAGCTCAACATGGTGATCGCGTACCTCGAAGGGAACGTGAACATCCACTATCAACGGGCCGGCTATCCGTATCAACTCACCGATCGGGCGTGGCTTGGGGAGTTCTTTTCGGCGCAGCCGATCGAGGCTCGTGCTCCGCCGCCGGGTCCCGAGCCCCCGGTGAAGCCGCCCGTGTTTGCCAACGCGCTTGCGCGGCGCGACCCGATCTCGCCGCAGGCCGTGGTCCGCACGCAGTTTGATCTTCCCACGCCGTCGACGGCGCCGGCCGTGCCCCCCGCGACCGTGGTGCCGGCTCCGCTGGGAGCGCCTGTCGTGGGGAGTGCGCGTCGCATTCGCGCGTTTCCACGCAGCAGCGTGCCGCTCCAGGTGCGCTTTGAACCCAACCCCAACGACCCGACCGGCCAAGAGCAGATTGTCACCGTGCCGACCGGGATCAATCTCATCGTCGATGGTCTGCCGCAGGTGGGTCAGATCGACGTGTCGACCGATCGCATGGTGATTTGGACCCAGGGCGTGGGGCTCAACGCCGGGGGCGAAACGACGCAAGACCCCAACACGCCGCTGGAACTCTACATGGAAGGGAACATCGTCTTCCGCCAGGGAGACCGCGTCGTGCACGCCGATCGCATGTACTACGACGTGCGGCGGCAGTCTGGCGTGATCCTGGGAGTCGACCTGCTCACGCCTCTGCCCGGCTTCCAGGGCATGAGCCGCATGCGGGCCGAGTTGGTGCGGCAACTTGATCAGGACCGCTTCCTCGCTCAATCGGCGTTTATCACGACCAGTCGGCTGGGCGCTCCGCGCTATCGTTTGCAGGCCGAGAACGTGCTGTTCGAGGACGTGCAGCAAACCGATTTCAACTTTATCAATCAGCCCCTGCCCCTCGATCCGTCGCAGCCTCAGCCGCAACCGCAACTCAAGCACCAGCAGTTGGTGACGGCCCAGAACAACTATGTCTATTTGGGGTCGGTGCCGGTCGCTTACTGGCCGGTCTTTTCGGCCGACATGAACGACCCGTCGTATTTCTTGCGTGGCATTCGCTTCAAGAACGATCAAATTCTCGGCACGCAGGTGTACACCGATTGGGATATGTTCCAACTGCTGGGCATTCGCAACAAGCCGCAAGGGGTCGACCTGATCGGCAGCTTCGATTACCTCAGCCTGCGCGGGTTCGCGGCCGGGGCGACGCTCGACTATCGCCGCGAGGAATTGTTCGGCCAGCGGGGCGCGCCCACCGGCTTTGCCGACTTCTGGGGTCTCAAGGAGAACGGCCTCGATCGGCTGGGGAGCGACCGCTACAACCTCGACCCCGAGGCCACCTATCGTTATCGCGCACAGGGCCGCCACCGCCAGACCGTCTTCGACGACTGGGAACTCACCGCCGAGTACGGCGCGATCAGCGATCGCAATTTCCTCGAACAATACTTCCGCCGCGAATGGGACCAAGACAAAGACCAGACCACCGGACTGCAACTCAAAAAGATCTGGGACAACCAGTCGCTCGGCATCACGGCCGATGTGCGGCTCAACAAGTTTTTCACGCAAACCGAGCGACTGCCGCAAGTCGATCATTACCTGCTCGGCCAATCGCTGCTCTTCGACGCGCTCACCTACAACGAACACACGTCCATCGGCTATGACCGGCTTCGCGTTGGCAGCATCCCGCTCGATCCTTACCAGGCGTCGATCACGCAGCTTCGCCCCTGGGAGGTCACGGCCCAGGGGGAGGTATTGACCACGCGGCACGAACTCGACCTGCCCTTCGCCGCGGGACCGTTCAAGTTTGTTCCCTTCGTGCTCGGCGAGTACGGGCACTGGGGACAGGACGTGAACAACCAATCGCTCGACCGGCTCTACGGCCAAGCCGGTGTCCGCGCCAGCCTGCCCTTTTGGACCGTCAACCCCTACACCGAAAGCGAACTGTTTAATGTGCATGGCATCGCGCACAAAGTGATGCTCGACGCCGAGTACGCCTACTCGACCACCAACCGCAGCATGAGCTTGCTGCCGTTGTACAACCCGCTGGACGACGATGCCCAAGAGGCCTACCGCCGCCGGTTTGTCTTTAATACCTTTGGCGGCACGATGCCCGGCCAATTCGACGAACGGTCCTATGCCCTGCGCAGCGGCTTGCAGAACTGGGTCAGCTCTCCCTCGCCCGAAATCGCCGACAACCTCAGCACCTTCCGCTTGGGTGCGCGGCAGCGGTGGCAAACCAAACGCGGACCGGCCGAGAATCGCCGCATCATCGACTGGATCACCTTCGACACGAACGTGACACTGTTCACCGATCCCGACCGCGACAACTTTGGCCAGGTGGCGGGGCTGGCCAACTACGACTTCCGCTGGCACGTCGGCGACCGCCTCACGCTGCTCAGCAATGGCATGTACGACTTCTTCGACCAGGGGTTGAACTACACGAGTGTCGGCGTGAATCTCACCCGACCGCCGCGCGTCGGCGCGTACCTGGGCTTCTCAACGATCAATGGTCCGGTGCAGTTCAACTCGCTGCTCGCGCAGATGTCGTATCGCCTGAGTCCCAAGTGGATCGCCGCGGCCTTGGCCTTGGTCGACGTCAATAAGCAAGGGATCATCGGCAACCAATTGTCGCTGACCCGCGTCGGCGAGTCGTTCCTCACCAATTTTGCGTTCAGCTACGACCGCTACCGCCAGAATGTATCGCTGAACTTCACGCTCGAGCCGCGGTTCTTGACCCGCACGCGCTTTGGCAACGTCGGCGGAGTTCCCTTGCCACCGGCCGGACTGTACGGGCTGGAATAATCGTTTCTATCGGACCGTTATTCGTCAGCTATATTTACTTTGCCGTAACTCTTGGCGACTCCATCTCTCTCCGGGGCCGCAATGGTTTTGGCACACGGATGCGGAGTCCACGGGGTAACTCTCTCTCCTACCCTTTGGCTCCGCATCTCTTTTTTTGCGCTCCGCCTGGGAGTGAGCACCGAGAGTCGTGCCACGGCCGCTGCGCGTAAGGAGGCAACGAGAAACGACGGGGAACCGTCTTGAGGTAAGGGGAGCGAGGGGGGTGGGATTTGGCGGCCCTTCCAAAAACGACAATAGCCGCAAGTTGTTATCTTGCGGCTACTTAGAAAGCGAGGACGACGGGACTCGAACCCGCAACCACCGGATCGACAGTCCGGTACTCTAACCAATTGAGCTACGTCCCCAGCACCGAAATGCTAGTCCGGAATTATAACTCCCCGAATGCGTCTCGCAAGCGCCCTGGGGCCACACACCACGAAACTTCCTCGACGGGCCCCGATGGGCTTGGGCGATTGGAGTGTAACTAATTGCAATAAAATGATTTGCGTGAATGCGGCTCGATTCGATGGGGGGGGCGGTTTTCTGCCGCCACGCGGGCCGGAGTGACCTAGACTTGAAATGGAGCCTCTGCCGGCTCGTAGGGCCATGACGTGAGATTGCATGATGTGGGATTGGATCAACGAACTCGTGGGGGGCGTCAGCTCCGATGGCTTTCGGATGATCATGTCCTTTGGCCGTCGCGAGTGGACCGGCGTGCTGGCCTTCGTGGTGCTGTGGGGATGTTTCTGCATGCGCGGCTTCGGGCGTCGCCTGTAATCGCCCCCGCGACCGTGCTGAACAAACAACCGTGATCATTTCATGAACGATGCTTGGACGCTTCCCATGATCAGTATTCCCGCCACTGTTGGACTGTCGGTCGTGGCCGTGATTGGCTACATGGTCGGCCGCTGGCAGAAGTACAAATTGCTGCAGAGTGATCTGCAATCGCGGCGCGAGATCAAGCGCGCGCAGACGGTCGTGCGCGAACTGGAAGAGGTGGCGCGCGAAATCCGCAAGAGCCTCGCCAAGCACCACTCGAGCGTGGCGCGGTTCAAAGATCGCATGTCGCGGCTAGCCGAGACCTCGCAACAAGACTCCCACTTGCAAGATCTCTTTCAAGAGGTCGACGACGTGCTGGGACCCACGCTGCTGCTCGCCAACGATCTGGCCCGTGCCTACGATCAGATTCGACGACAAGGGAACCAACTCATGTCGTTCGTCGAAGTCCGCACCGATCAGCTCACGGGCATATGCAATCGTCGCGCGATGGACGACACCTTGAACTCGCTCGTGGCCATGCACAACCGCTACGATTTGCCGTTCTCGATCGTGATGTTCGACGTCGATTATTTCAAGAAGATCAACGACGAGCATGGACACGTCGCCGGTGACCAGGTGCTGCGCAACGTGGCGCAGACGCTCGACCACGCGGCGCGAGAGACGGATATCGTCGCCCGCTACGGCGGCGAGGAATTTGCGATTCTGATGCCGCAAACGCAGCTGCATGGGGCGGCCGTGTTCGCCGAGCGCGTGCGGCAAATGGTCGCAACGAAACTAAACCTGACCGTGAGCGGCGGCGTGGCGATGGCCATTAAAGGCCAAAACACCGAAGCCATTCTCCAGCAAGCCGACCACGCGCTGTACGAGTCGAAGGCCAACGGTCGCAATCTGGTCTCGATCAACACGCCCGAGGGCATTCGGACCGCGGCCGAGTTTCTCGATGATCGCAGCGAAACCGAACGGCCGCTGGCCACCGTGGCGTAGCTGACCACCCTGGCATAGCTGGCCACGCGCCGCCGGGCATGCCGTGACTACTTGGCGGGGGCTTCGCCGATCGGTGGGGGCGCGTCGCCGACCGGGGCAGCGGGCGGCGGCGAGATCGCTTGCAACGCGGTCTCGGCGTCCTTGCGCAGACTAGCCTCTTCCTCTTCGTTGTTGGCCATCGCTTTGAGCAAGTCGGTCGCGGCCGACGCCTTGGGGCCCAAGTCACGTAGGAAGGTCAGCGTGGTGCGCCGCACATCTTTGTCGGGGTGCTTGAGGCTCGCGGCCAGGAAGGGAACTTCCTCGGCGTCGCGGAGGCAGATATCATTGAGACGAATCAGGGCGTCGATCCGCTGATCCGACTTCGGTGCCGTCTCGACGACCTTGGCCCACTCCTCGGCCGTTTTTCCCTGGACGGTCAAAACCGTCCGCTTTTGGCATCCAAAGCACACAAGCGCGAGCAGGAGCACCATCCAACGCATCACAAACACCTCGGCAAAGAGATACGAACCCGCGGATTGCCCAACCGACGGGACGATCAGCAACCCCAGCCGGCCACGCGACCAGCGGCAACCATGCGTACAACATAACCCTTGGCGCGTTCGACGCAACCTGCCGCCGCTCGCTTGTTTGTGGAGGTCGTGTCCCCTATAATCCGATGCATGAGACTCAGTCTCAATTAGACCGTGCTCCGTTCACCCACCCTTCGGCTTAACCCCCAGCTCAACGTGCACGACTTGATTCCGCTCAACTTGCTCGCGACGGGCCAATCAGGCCAAATCAGCGAAGTCGTTGGGCTACCCGACGACGTGCATCGACTGCAGGAGATCGGGCTTCGTGGCGGCACGCAGGTCGAGATGGTCCGGAGCGGCAGCCCGTGCATCATTCGCTTGGGCGGACAGAAACTATGCCTCCGCGCTGACGAGTTGACTCACATCCTCGTGCGGCCGGGAGCGGTCTCGTGACGCGGCTCAGTCAGTTGAAGGTCGGCGACACGAGCCGAGTCACCGCGGTGAGCGGCAGCGACGAAATTAGCGCGCGACTGCTCGAGATGGGGCTCGTGAGCGGCGTCCAGGTAACGATCGTTGGCGAAGCGCCGCTCGGCGACCCGCTCGAACTTGAGCTGCGCGGGTATCGCTTGAGCGTGCGACGCAGCGAGGCCGACCGCATCGAGGTCTCGACCGACGACGATGGCCGTGCCGAGGCGACGCAGCTTGATCGCCACATGCCGCGCAATCGAATTGTCCCCAGCGAGTCGACCGCCTCGAGTGTCGTGGCGCTCATCGGCAACCCGAACACCGGCAAGTCGACCCTGTTCACCGCGCTCTCGGGCGTGCATCAGCGCACGGGCAACTATCCGGGCGTGACGGTCGAAAAAAAGCTCGGCCAGTTCCAACACGAGGGGCAAACGCTGACGCTCGTCGACCTGCCGGGCACGTACAGTTTGGCTCCGCGCTCGCCCGATGAAATGGTCTCGGTCGACGTGCTCTTGGGGCGCGTGAGTGACGTGCCGCGGCCACAAGTCATTGTATGCATCGTCGACGCGTCGAATCTTGAGCGCAATATGTATTTGGTCAGCCAGGTGCTGGAGCTGGCCGTGCCCACCGTCATCGCGCTCAATATGATCGATCTGGCGCGCGACCACGGTTTGACGGTCGACCCCGAGGTGCTTGAGCGGCAACTGGGCATCCCGGTCGTTCCACTCCAGGGGAATCGCCGCATCGGAGTGAGCGAGCTTAAGTCGGCGATCACGAGCGCGTTGCACCGCGACGCCCTTGTGCCCGAGAGCCCATTTCCGCCGGTGTTTTGCGAGGCGGTCGAGCAACTCGAGCAAACGCTGGGGCACGACCCGCACGGCAAGCCGTTTCCGCGTTATCTGGCCGAGCGATTGCTGCTCGACACGACGGGTTATCTGGCGTCGCGGGTGCTCGATGGTCGAGCGCCGGCCTTGGCGCGCGAGCTGGCCTCGACGCGCGAGCGGCTGTCTGCCGCGGGTTGCCCGATTCCCGCCATCGAGGCGCAAGTCCGCTACGGTTGGGTGGCCCGCGTGCTTGCTGGCGTGGTGCGTCGCCCCACGCTACGCAAGATCACCTGGAGCGATCGGCTCGACGAGGTGCTCACCCATCGCGTCTGGGGCGTGGCGGTGTTTCTGGCCCTGATGTTTGTCGTGTTCCAGAGTGTGTTCCGCTGGGCTGAACCCGTGATGGGCTGGGTTGAAGGGGCCATCGCCTTCGCCGGCGAGACCGTCGGCGCTTGGCTGCCCGAGGGACCAGTGCATGACTTGGTCGTCGACGGCATTTTTGCCGGCGTGGGGGGCGTGCTCGTGTTTCTGCCGCAGATCATGATCCTGTTCGCGCTCATCGCCGTGCTCGAGGACTGTGGCTACATGGCCCGCGCGGCCTACCTCATGGACCGGCTCATGACGCGCGTGGGTCTCAGCGGCAAGTCTTTCATTCCGCTCTTGAGTTCGTTCGCCTGCGCCATTCCGGGCGTGATGGCCGCGCGGGTGATCGAGAATCGTCGCGATCGATTGACGACCATTCTGATCGCTCCGCTGATGAGTTGCAGCGCGCGGCTGCCGGTGTACACACTGTTGATCGGCGCGTTCGTGCCGAGTGTCTCGTATCTGGGCGGTTGGATGCCGTTGCAAGGACTCGTCATGATGGCCATGTACCTGGTTGGCATGGTCGCGGCGGTCGTGGTCGCCTGGCTGCTCAAAGGGACGGTGCTGCGCGGCCCCACGCCGCCGTTTGTGCTCGAGCTGCCCAGCTATAAAATCCCTAGCCTGCATTTGGTCGTGCTGCGAATGCTCGATCGCGGTTGGGCATTTGTCCGCCGGGCAGGCACGCTGATCGTGGCCGTGTCGATCGTCGTTTGGGCAGCCCTGTACTACCCACGCAACCCGGCGCTCGACAACGATTATCGTGCGCGTATCGAGACGCTCGCCCTACGCGAGCAGCAACTCCCGGAGAACGATCCGGAGCGCGTGGCCTTGCAATCGCAGCAGCTTGAACTGGATCATGAACGCCTCGGTGCCTTGCAGCGGCAAAGCTACTTGGGTCGCCTGGGACATGTGATCGAACCGGCCGTGAAGCCGCTCGGCTGGGATTGGCGGATCGGCTGTGCCGCGATCGCCTCGTTTCCTGCCCGCGAGGTGGTCGTCGCCACGCTGGGTATCATTTACAACCTGGGAAGCGAGGTGTCGGACGACGATCTCTCGCCGCTGCACGCCGCGCTGCGCGACGCTGAGTGGGAAGGGAGCGACCCGCCGCGCAAGGTCTTCAACATCCCCGTGGCACTGTCGATCATGGTGTTCTTTGCCCTGTGCGCGCAGTGCGCGTCGACGCTGGTCGTCATCCGCCGCGAGACGAACAGTTGGGGTTGGGCCGCGTTCACGTTCCTCTACATGACCGTGCTGGCCTATCTGGCCGCGCTCGTCACATATCAGGTGGGTATGCTCCTCTGAGGCTGCTCATGTCGTTCGATCTGCAAAACATGATTGCCCTGAGCGTGGTCGGCGTGGCCCTTGCGTACCTCGTTCGACAGTTGGTCCGTTCGTGGCGCAAAAGCGACCCGTCGTCGTGCGGCAGCAGTTGTGGAGGTGGGTGTCATGCGAATGTCGCCGAGCGATTGCCGCTCGTGCCGCTCTCGATCACTCCTCCGGCGCAACGATCGAATGGCCCATCGAGTAACTCGGCTTCGCTGAGTTGAACAGCGCTCGACATGCGGATCACGGGAGTTACGCTCTCGCGCCATCGTGAGTATTTCAAGCCCAAAAGAAGTGGCCGAAAAAAACTCAATGCGACGCAAAAAAGCTGTTCGATGCTCGCTGCGCTTTACAGGCTCATTGCTTCGCCTGCTTGGTGTCTCTGTGAGTTTTTTGTGGCGACAACTTCCGCCTTCGCACGGTTCATTGTAGTGCGCCAGAAATGACACGGCATTCGAGACGACGTCCCCGCTTCCGCCCTGCGGGCTCGTTCTCCCAGGGGGAGCAGGTCCACGGCTGTCAATTCTGCTTGGCGTTGTTCTTGGGCTTGGCTTTGGTGACCGGCTTGGCCGTGGGATAGTTGTCATAGACCGCCCCTTGCCCGGCCATGCGTGGGTCGTTCTGTTGCTTGAGTTGCGCGAACAGTAACTCACGCAATGCCGTGGCCTTGTCGCGATAGCTGGCGTCGGCCATCAAATTCTTCACGCAGTCGGGATCGCTCGACAAGTCGAACAGTTCCTCGGCCGGCCGCTTGCCGAAATTGAATTGCCAGTATCGGTCGCGCTCTCCGAGCGCCTCGACGAGCTGCTTGGTGGGACCATTGTCGGTGTCGAGCAAACCGAGCTCGACGTTGCCACAGGGCCAGCGATCAGGGGCGAAATTGTGCAGGTAGAGCAAGTTGCCTTGGCGAATGCCACGCACCGGGTAGCCTAGTCCCGCCTCGGTCCCCGGTCGAGCCCGCACGTCGTTTCGTTCGCGGCCGAGAATCACAAAACTGCGGTCGTGTTGCCGCTCGCCGACGAGCAGATCCAGAAAGTCGACCCCTGTAAAAGGTGCCATGCCCGCCTGTGCTCCGCTGATCCCATGCAACTTGAGAAACGTGGGAGCCAATGAGATGAAGCTGAGAAAATCGTTCATGCGCCGACCGGGGTTCTTGATCATCTTGGGCCAACGCACGATGAAGGGTACGTGGTTCGATGCATCGTAGTTGTGTCCTTTGACGCGCGGAAACGGCATGCCGTGGTCCGACGTGACGATCACGAGCGTGTTATCCGCCTCGCCGCTCTCGGCGAGCACTTTCAACATTGAGCCCACCTGGGTGTCGTAGGTTTCGATCTCGATCGAGTAGTCGAGCATGTCGCGTCGGACGACATCGTTGTCGGGCCAATAGGCCGGCACGCGCTCGATGTCGCTCGGCTTCTTGTTGGCTTGCACGCCCGAGTCGGGAGCGTAGGGTCGATGTGGGTTGGTGCTGCCGAACCAGAAGAAGAACGGCTTGCCTTGCGGTCGATCTTTGAGGAAGGCGCGGAACTTTTCGCCACCGTCGTCGTTCTGGCTGTTGCCTCCCGAGGTGGCAAGTCCCCAGGTGCGACGCGAGCCATCGGTGTTGCTGGCGTCGCCGGGGCCCCAGAACTTGCCCTGCGCGCCGACGTACACGCCCGAGGCGCTCAGCACCTCGGTAAAGGCCTTGTACTGAGGCGGGAAGATGCATTGATGATTGGCCGCCGCCTCCAGCAGCCACGGGTTGCGACCCGTCAGGATCGAGGCCCGCGACGGGGCACACTTGGCCGTGGGCGTGTAGGCGTTCTCGAACACCAAGCCCTGTTGCGCCAGGCGATCGATGTTCGGCGTTTTAGCCCATGTGCATCCGTACGTGCCGAAGTGGGGCGAGGCGTCGTCGGCAATGCAGAACAAAATGTTCGGTGCCTTGGCCGTGTCGGCCGCCATCGCGACCGTTGCGCTCAACAGCAGGGCCCACATCGCGCAGATCATATTTTTCATTTTCAGCCGCCTGTCTCGTTACGGGGTCGGGTAGTCTTTGCCATCAAAACCGTCGCGCACCGATTGCCGCCACGAATCGAGTGCCGCGCGCATCTTGAGCACAATCTCCGGGTGTTGGTACGCCAGATTGGTCGTAAACGCCGGATCGGCATGGATGTCGTACAAGGTCGCCTCACGGCCATCGGTGGGATGCACCACCAAGCGATACTTGCCGTCGATCCACACCGCTTGAGTATCTTTGACGAAGTCGACGTCTTCAAGCCGTCCCTTCTTGCCCGAGTTCGCCCGCATCATGAAGCCCAGCGGTTTGCTTCGCTCGGCCAGCTTGCCTTCGAGCAATGGCACAAGGCTGATGCCATCGAGCACGGGCTGATGCGGCATCGTGACGCCGGTGATGTCGAGCAGCGTGGGATACATGTCGACATGGCCACACACGACCGAGGTACGAAGCGGCTGCTTGACTCGGGCAGGCCATTCGAGCGTCGCCACGGTGCGCGCGCCGATCGATATTTTCCCTTTGCCGCTGGGGTCTTGCGACTGTGGCGTAATGCCGCCGTTGTCACTCGTGAACCAGACGATCGTATGGTCGGCTATGCCAAGCCGTTTAAGCTCAGCACGTAACTCCCCCACGGCCGCGTCGAGGCCGGAAATCTCCCCCAGAAAGTTGCTATTCTTGGCCGACTCATCGGCGTACAGGGCTTTGAACTCGGGGGCGGCCTGATGGGGCGAGTGCGGCGAACCGAAGCAAACCTGCGTGTAGAACGGCTGCTGATCGGCCGCTTGGCGGCGAATGTGGTCGAGCGCCAGACGCATGGTCGCGACCGAGGTGTCTCCTTCAAGCGGCACGGTCTCTTTGCTATCGCCAACTTGCAGCGTCGCGCCAAGATCGAAAAAGTTAAGCTTCCAGATCGCTTCATCAAAGCCCATCTTGATTGGGCTGGTATCGGTCGAGCCTAGATGCCATTTGCCAAAATGGCCGGTGCGATAGCCGGCGGTCTTCAGCGCCTTGGCCAGCGTGATCTCTTGCGGACGCATGGCCCCCAAGGCGTGCAGGCCCGTGCGGAAGGGATTACGACCGGTCTGGATCGCAAATCGGCCGGGCGAACACATCTGCTGGGCCGCGTAGAAGTAATCGAATCGCACGCCGTGCGCGGCCATGTCGTCCAGGTGCGGTGTCTTGGCACGCGGACTCCCGGCGTAGCCCGTGTCGCGCCAGCCCATGTCGTCGGCGACGACCACGACGATGTTCGGGCGACTCAAGCTCGCGGCCCGCTGCTGAGCGCTGGCCGCATGACCGCCGACCAACCAGCTCGCCACGACGCACCACGCGGCGCTCAATAAGTGTCGTCGATGGATGACTAAAGCGGAGCGCATAACCACCTCGCAGGGACCCAAGCCGGGAGTGAGCGAAGAGACCAATATCCGCTCTGAGCAGCGACGGGTCAATTTATTTGTACGCCTGCGGTCGAGTGACGGCGCGTTGCTAGCCGGAGGCATCGGCTGCGATTAACATGGTGCCATGCAACACATGATCTTTCGATGGTCGGCCACCTTGGCATGGCTGCTCACGCCGATCTCGCTCTGCACGGCTCAAGCTCCGCGGACGGTCGAGGCGTTGTGGGCCGAGGTTGATCCGCGCCGGGACCCCCTCGATGTGCAACTCGTGCGGGAATGGGTCGACGCCGGCATCCGTTATCGTACCGTGACGTTTCATATTGGCACGTTCAAAGGGACACCCGCCCGCATGGCGGCGTTTTATGCTTTCCCCGAGGGGGGCAAAAACCTGCCGGCCCTATTGCACATGCACGGTGGCGGGCAGCGGGCGTTTTTGCACGAGGTCACGTTTTATGCCCAACGTGGCTATGCATGCCTGTCGGTGAATTGGGGCGGTCGCGACATGGAGCAAGCCCAGCACGGCGATCCGAACACCGATTGGGGTGCCGTCGATCCAACCCAAACGAATGTGCCCGGCTACCTGAACCTGCGACCGGGCGAGAAATACCTCGACCCATTCGAGTCTCCACGCAATAACAACTGGTACCTGCTCACGCTGGGCTGCCGACGCGGCTTGACTTTCCTCGAACAGCAGCGCGAAGTCGACCCCGCGCGGCTCGGTGCATACGGGCACTCCATGGGGGGCAACCTGACCGTGTACGTCGCGGGGACCGACGCGCGCGTGAAAGCCGCCGCACCCTCGGTCGGCGGTCAAGGGTACCGCGCCGATCCCTGGCCGCTCTTGCCTCAGGAACGAAAACAACACCCCAACGGCGACCTGGAGCTCTTCAAAGCTACGATCGGTTTCGAGTCGTTTGCGCCGCGCATCAACGCGCCGCTACTGTGGCTGGGTTCCACGAATGACTTTCATGGCATCATGGACGACACATTCCGCACCGGAGCGTTGATTCCGCACGAGCAGGTTCGGTACAGCTTTTCACCGCACCTGAACCATCGCTTCATCGCCGAATGCGCCGTGACGCGCCCTCTGTGGATGGATCAGTTTCTCAAGCGGTCGTTTACCTTCCCAGCGACGCCGCAATCGTCGTTGGAGTTGACGACCACGACGGGGGTTCCGGAGTTTCAGCTCACGCCCGCCGCGTCCCCAGCGATCGACCGCGTCCACGTCTACTACGCGGTCGACCCGCATCCGGTGGCACGGTTCTGGCGCACGGCCGACGCCACGCGCGACGGTGCCCATTGGCGAGCCGCGTTACCGGTCCTGTCCATCGAGCAGCCGCTGTTTGCGTTTGCGAACGTGTATTATCGCCTGGACTCTCCAAGCCCGTCGGCCCCCTACGATCGTCCCTCAGCCACGTTCGCGTTAAGCTCGCAACTGCATACGGCGACACCGCAAGACCTGCGGCTCGCCAAGGTGCAGGCAACCGACAAGCCATCGCCGCTCATCGATGATTTTCGACATGGCATGCAGGACTGGTACCAACTGTCGGCCAACAACCCGCACCACTGGGAATTCTCGACGCGCAAGATCGGCGACCCGAAGTGGCGGGGCGAGCCCGGCCAGCGATTGGTGCTCGACGTACAATCGGAGGTGGCCAACGAGTTGATCGTGATCATCACGACCCATTTCTTCCGCACAGCGCGGGGCAAGTCACGCGAGTTTGCAGCGGTCGTTCCCCTGGGCGGAGGAACTGAGGTCCAAGAGGTCACGCTGCACCTGAGCGATTTTCGCCCCGTCGACGGCGCGGAACCACTCGAAAACTGGCATGCGGCAGACATCCTCAGCCTGCGCCCCTACCATGACAGCGGGAGCCAACAACTCGGCAGCAAATCGTGGCGCGGGACGCAACCAAAGTTCCACAGCTTGCGTTGGAGCGGTCCCTAGGCCAGGCCAGGTTGATCGCTGAGTCCGATGGTCTACACGGATCGCCGCGGCGCGCGGGCGGCCGGCGCGGCGCAGGTCGACTCGTGGATGTCGAGCCAGCAACGCAGCACCTCGTGCTTGAGCTGTTGACTCGGCGCGGCCGATAGCCGACGCTGCAACAGCGCCACCGCCAAGCGACCGACCTCGGGCGTGTTCTGGCAGACGGCGGTGAGTTGCGGGACCAATGCATGGCGCAGCTCATCGTCATCGAAGCCGACAATCGACAAGTCTTGCGGAACACGCACGTCTCTCCGCCGGGCCTCGCAGAGCGCGCCGACGGCCGTGAGCGGATCGGTCAGATAAACGGCCGTCGGACGCGGCTTCATCGACAGGATGCGGCGGATGACTTGCTCGCCTCCGGCGCGGTTGGCTACCACCCGCAGCGAGCAGCGTTCGTCATAGGGCAACTCGTGCGCGGCGAGCGTTTGCCGGTAACTTGCCAAACGATCCGCGTGGTCAGAGTCGTCGACGACGTGCGTGGCGATGGCAATGCGACGGTGCCCCAGGCCGATGAGGTGTTCGATCGCCTCGCGGCTCGCGCCGCGCGAATCGCTGTACACGCATGGCAGCCCGGGGGTGTCGAGTCGCGATCCGACGACGACGGCCGGGAAGCCCTCGGCGTGGATTTGCTCGGCCATCGACGCCGAGTCGGTGGTGACGCGCAGCAGCGCGCCGCGAACCCCCTTGCGGACGAGCAACTGGGTCATCGATTCGCCCGGCTCGCGTGAGCGCTGCGCGTCGAGGAGGAGCAGGTCGTCCCCCGAGCCGGCCAGGCCACCGTAGATACCGCTGAGCAGCGCGGCGTCGAAGGGACTGTCGAGCGTGACGGCCGAAGTGTACACGAGCGCGATGTTCGAGGTCGAACGGCGACCGATCTCGGGCAAATATCCGGCCGCGTTCACCGCCGCGAGGACGGCCTGACGCGAAGTGTCGCTGACCCCCGCGACGTTGTTCATCACCCGCGACACGGTGCTGATCGAGACACCAGCCCGCTGGGCGATGGTTCGGATATTGGTCACACAAGCCTCGGAATCAGCGATCCTCTCGGGGGATCGCAAACGTCTGAGAAAAAATCGAACGAGCCGGCACCGCGAGATGCCGGCCGTCCGAAAATTCCACGGTCACGGGATGGGCCGTGGAATTATAAGCTGCGTAGGTTTTCTGGCCACCCTGGACAAACACGGTCGTGAAGGGATGCGTCGACGTGGTCGTCGCGTCGACGTGGCCGAGCGTGTTCAAGGTGTGGATCCAGTGATCCATGAAGGCATGCGAGTTGCCTTCCTCGAGTTTGCATTGCGGATGTTGAGCGAGGTAGGCGACAGCCGGCGCGGGGTCGTGGAGCGCGCCGAACATGAGCACGAGATCGCCCCAACCGGTGCTGAAGTCGCGTCCCCCTTTGCGCTCAGCAACGATTCGCTCGAAATTCTTTCGCACGTAGTCGGGGTTTCGGCCCATGCTGAGCGAGGCGGGGGTGAAGGGCAACCAGTTGATGCCATGGATGCAGTCGATCTCGCCGGAGAACCAGGTGCCGAACGCCCCTTTGCCCCCCCACACCATGCCCAAGGCCACCTGCGGAAAGTCGCGCGGGTAGTTTGTGCCCGCGACGTCGAACCAATACTCCTCGACGGCCGTACGCTCGACGTTGAACAGATAGATGCCCAGATCGCGGAGCGCTCGATTGTCGGTCGCTTCGCCCCAGAGCATCACTCCGTACCAGGCATTGAGCGACTCACTCGACGACTCTTGGTTGTTGCCGTCGGCAAAGTTCGCATCGCCCGAGGCCCACGAGTGTCCGGCATACTTGTCGAAACAGCGGAGGTACGGGAACAACGCATCGCGGCGATCATGCGAGGCAATGTCGCGGATCAGCAACTCCACCATCGGTCCCCACTGTCGGGCCCAATCGGCGTCGACCCGGGCGACCTCGGCCGCGGCGCGGATAAAATAGCCGTAGTGAAAATGGTGATCGTTGAGGGGCATGTCGCTGCCGAAGCCGGGGCGACTCCCCACGAGCGCGCCCCAGTTCTGGTCATAGTAAAAAACCGGTTGCTCCTTGAGCGGAGTCGCGGTGAACCAACTCTCCAAGCGCCGCTTCAACTCGGCGATAAACGTCGCGCGCAGCTCGGGCGCGTCGACGACCTCAGCGATGCCACTGAGGCTGGCAAGCGTGCCGAGATACTTGCCATCCCAGTACGAATCGGCAAACGCTCTTGGCGACTTCTTGGCCTCGGCCTGCAAGTAACCCAGCATCCGCTCACGATTCGCGATCCCCGCGCGGGGCAGCGCCGGCAACACGCCCTGAACTATAACCTCGGTCGTGAACCGCTCGCCGACCCCCAGCTTCATAACGCCCCGCACCGATCCATAGCTGAGATCGGTCAATTTGCTCGTCGTGTATTTCCACTGATGTGGGTACAACGCAAAGAGGGTCTGCGTCTCAGTCCCTTCGCGCGGCGTACAAACAAAGCGATACGTCGCACGGACCGTGCCGCCGACCACTTCATGCTCGACGAGCGTGTCGGTCACGTGCGCATGGGCATATCGAGCGAAGAGCGTTAAGGTCTCGGGGCGATCGTCGGGGAGCACGGCGACCGAGAAATGAGTTTTTCCCTGGCTACGATTGCTGAACGTCGCGCCGTCGAGGCCACTCCAGGTCGAGCCGCTCGCGCCAAACAAGCCATAGTGGTGACCGTTCACCGTGATGCCCAGCACCGCGTCGCTCGCTTTTCCTGACCAGACTTGGGGCGGTTTGGCAAACGTGAGCCGCGGCTCGCCCGATTGAAACAGACAATACACGAACGGGCTGCCATGACCGAACGAGGCGCGGAGCGCGGCGTGCTCATGGGCCATTACGGCCGTGACGAACCAATCGGAGTAGCCACCGCAATCGGCTCGAGGGAACTGAGGGACCGTCGAGTGGCCGATCGTGAAGTCACCGTTCTTCAAGTCGGCGCTGCCAAAGATGCCGGTCTTGTTGCCATGCACCTGCGCGCCCGGGTAGGCGACGACGAGCCCTTCGGCCGAGCAGCGAACCACGGCCGGATGGGCAAAAAGATTCTGCGAATACGGTTGCCAAACGAGCGAGCTCCACCACTGGTTGGTGAGCATCGGGCCGCTGACCTCGGCGGTCTTGTAGATCGTTTCGGGCAGAGGCTTGCACAGCTTGGGCCGCATCGTGAGATAGCCCCCCTGGCCGACGCGGACGACGGGCTCTTTTTCCGCGGCCACGGCGCGGGGCGCGGGCGCGACGACGAGCGTCAAGCAGAAGACGACGACGGCGAGGGATGGCAAGCGGAGCATGAAACGCGGCCGTGTGACCTGACATAAAACAGATGCTGAAACAGTTTCACTGATAACGCTTCGTGAGTCAAGTATCTCTCCGGCAGACCATCATCGCATTCCGTTGCGGTCGGCAGGTGAGATTTAGCCCTCGGCGATCGCAACGCAGTCGCGTACGTCGGGGGGTTGTGGGTTGCGCTCACGGGTGACGATGGCGACCGTCGAAAGATTGGGTCGAGTAATGGTCACTTCGTGCCAGAAGCCGTTGGAGCCGACACCGTGGGCTTGGCCGGGTCGTCCCACTCGATCTTGCAGTTGGGCAAGGCCTTTTGCAAGGCGGCAACGGAGGCGGGGGTGACTTTGGTGCGGCCTACACGAAGAGTTTGCAGCCTCTTGCAACTCTGTAGTGGAGACAAATCGGAAACCTGTGTACTGAAGCAGTGTAGATCTAACAGCGACATCTCTTTCAATGGCGAAAGATCGAACAACTGGTAGTTGTGCGTACAGTCGAGAAACGTCAAATGCATTCCGGATAAAGGCGACAGATTCGTCAGCTTGCGGTCGCCTGCTCCACCCTGGCTGAGACCCGTACATCGCAGAGACTTCAATCCCGACAAGGCTCGTACCGGAGAAATATCAGTTACTTTCGCTGTATAAAAGCCGTACTGCGTCACCACGCCGGCCTCGATCTTGGGCGTGCCTCTTCCAGCTGAATCCGTCACCTTCCCATCGAACCCGGGATTCAATTCCATCAGCTTCTTGCTAACCGCTTCGATTTGCTTCTCGGCGGTCATCGCCTGCACGTCCTTCATCCATTGCTCAAAGGCGGGGTCGTGCATGAACAGTTTGCCGGATGCCGCGGCGGCAGGTGCAGCGGGCTGCGGCGTGACGCTCGCCGGCGTCGATGGGGCGCCGAGTTCTCGGACGACGCGAAAACCGTGCTTATTATGACGGTTCGACGGTATGTTGCTGTGGCGATACGCACTGCGACAGGTGGAAGCGAGGTAGTTCCAATGGCCTCCACGGATCACACGATTGGAGCCGGTGACTGGGCCGCTGGGGTCGTTGAGCGGGGATGCTGAATACCATTTTTCATCAAAGTAATCGCCGCACCACTCGTGCAAATTGCCATGCATGTCGAATAGGCCGAATCCGTTCCATAGCTTCCTGCCCACCGGATGCGAATGATCAGCGGCGTTCTGCTTGTACCAGCCGTATTGATACAACAAGGCCACGTCGTCGCCAAACGAATACTGTGTCGTGGTTCCGGCCCGGCAGGCATATTCCCACTCGGCTTCGGTCGGCAGGCGATACGTTGCTTTCTCTTGGGTTGAAAGCCACTGACAGTAAGCCGTGGCGTCGTTCCAGGTAATCTCGGTTGTCGGCGAATCGTCCGTCACGGCGTAGCCGGGATTCACATAGGTTTGCACTTTTGCGTCCTTAGCAAAAGCCTTCTCCGCTTCGGTCTGATAGCCCGTGGCACTGAACTTCTTGAACTGGCCAACCGTGACTTCGGTGGCTCCCATGAGGAATGGTTTGCTGATGACGACCTTGTGTTGGGGCCGCTCGTTTTTCTGAATGCGGTCTTTGGTCGGTTGATCCACACCCATTTCCTCCGCCACCTTCAACGCCGCCTCGACCTGTTCATCGGTGCTGCCCATCAGGAACTCGCCGGGCGGAATCAGCACCATCTTCGCCCCAACGCTGTTGGTCGTTTCGACCTCGGTACCCAGATGCTTGGCCCAGGCTTGTTGATGGGCCTTGGCCCCGGCGGCGTCGAACGGGGCTTTGGCTGGCGTCGGGGCGGGGCCGACTGGTTTCGCAACGGGCGGCGGGGTTACGACGGGTGGAGTGGAAGTAGTGATGCTCGCCGTGCTGGGCTGGGCTCCTACCGAACTCAGGGCCACGCGAAAGCCACCGGTGTTGTTTCGGTTCGACTGGCCGGTGTTGTACCGGTACGACGACCGTCCGTTGGCGGTCGCGAGTAACCAACAGCCGCCTCGAAGCATACGGTGTGAGGCCGTGTTAGGACCAAGAGGATCGTCGCTTGGCGATTTCTCATACCACTTACTATCGTACCCATCTTGGCACCATTCCCACACGTTACCGTGCATGTCGTACAAACCAAACGGATTAGCCGGAAGCAGACCGACCGCGTGAGGCCTGCTATCCGCGTTTTTCGTCGTCCAACCATATTTGTCAAGTTCCTTCCAATCATCGCCAAACCAGAACTGTGTCGCGGTTCCGGCCCGACACGCATACTCCCATTCCGCTTCCGTGGGGAGCCGGTACCCGTTCGCTTTAGGCCGTAGTGCCCAACTGTCGCCATCGCGTTGGTAACACGGCTCTTGTTTTTCCTGTTCGCTGAGCCAGTTACAGAATGCCGCCGCGTCGTTCCAACTCACTTGCGTCACCGGTGAATCGTCCGTAATCGTTTGACCCGGAGTACGCCAAGTCAACTTCAGATTCTCGGGCTTCAATTCTTCGTGTTTGACCGTGTATGAATTGCCTCCAAACTCTTCGGCCTGCGTCTTGTACTTCGTTTGCGCGACAAACTTGGCGAACTGGCCGATCGTCACTTCATGGACCGCTAGGCGAAACGGCTTTGTGATCCGCACCCGGTGTTGCGGGCGTTCCTCTTGAATCCGGATTACACTGGCTGCATCAAGTTTCGTTTCTTCCGCGATCTTGAGCGCCAGTGTGATGTCCGCGTCGGAGCTGCCCATCAGGAATTCGCCCGGCGGGATCAGCGTCATCTGCATGCCGATGCTGTTCGGCTTCACGACGTCGACGCCCAAATACTTGGCCCAGGATTGTTGATGGGCCTTGGCCCCGGCGGCATCGAAAGGGGCTTTGGCTAGGGGCGGCCCTAGCGATGCCCCAATCGGGGTCAAGC
>CAZZBK010000052.1:0-35161 GCA_964652155.1 uncultured Planctomycetaceae bacterium
CACTGTTGCTGAGCGAATCGATCGCCATGCCCCCCGCAAAGGACCTTGCCATGAAACACACGCTGCTGATCATCGTTGCCCTGCTGCATGGCTACTTGGCCGTCACGGCGCAGGGGGCTGAGCCGCGCAAGCCGAACGTGGTCGTGATCTTCATTGACGACCTTGGCTACGCCGACATCGGTCCGTTTGGGGCGACTAAACAGAAGACGCCGCAACTGGATCGCATGGCCCGCGAAGGGCTCAAGCTGACCAGCTTCTACGCTGCCCCGGTTTGCTCGGTGTCGCGCGCGCAGTTGATGACGGGCTGCTATGGCGCGCGGGTCTCGGTCCCGGGCGTGTTCTTTCCCGCGGGGGCGAACGGTTTGCATCCGCGCGAGCAGACGATTGCCGAGCATTTGAAGCACGCGGGGTACGCGACGATGTGCATTGGCAAGTGGCACCTTGGCGACCAGCCGGAGTTTCTGCCGACGCGGCAGGGTTTCGATCACTACTTTGGCATTCCTTACTCGAACGACATGCAAAGAAAATCGCAGGCGACCCAGGAGCGCGTGGTGCCCTTGTTGCGCGACGCGCAGGTGGCCGAGTTGCTCAACGACGAAGCTCAGAGCCGCATCGTGGAGCGTTACACCGAAGAAGGGGTGAAGTTTATTGAGACGCACCGGGATCGCCCGTTCTTCCTGTACATGCCCCACACCGCCGTGCATACACCGATTGCGCCGGGCGTGGCGTTTCAAGGCAAGAGCGCCAATGGTCGCTTTGGTGATTGGGTGGAAGAAGTCGACTGGAGCGTTGGTCGCGTGCTGGAGACACTTCGCGCGTTGAAACTGGAGCAGGACACGCTGGTGCTGTTCACGAGCGACAACGGCCCCTGGCTGATCAAGGGCCCCGACGGCGGCAGCGCGTTGCCGCTTCGCGGCGGCAAGGGGAGCACTTGGGAGGGGGGCGTTCGCGTCCCCACGCTCGCTTGGTGGCCCGGAAAGATTCCAAGCGGCCGGGTCTGCGATGCGGTGGCGGGGACGATTGACATTTTGCCGACAGTGGTCCAGTTGGCCACGGGGAGCGTCCCCGCGGAACCGGTCATCGACGGGCGCGACATCGGCCCGCTGCTCTTGGGCAAGACGACCGAATCGCCGCGCGAGGCGCACTATTATTTCTCCGGATACAATCTCCAGGCCGTGCGACAGGGCCCTTGGAAACTGGCGATCGCCCCGCAAGCCGAGGCGTTGGGTCAAGGGGTGTCGACCGAAGCCTCGGGCAAGGAACCCCGTCTGTACCATCTCGATCGAGAGATTGGCGAACGAACCAACTTGGCTGCGCAACATCCCGAGGTCGTGGAGCGGCTCGAGCGACTGGCCGCCGCGATGAGTGCCCGGATCGGCGGCAATCAGCCCACAGAGCGACGCAGTGCCGGCGTGGCGGACAAGCCCCAGACGTTGTACCCGAGCGAGGCGAACCCGCCGCGCAAACCCGCGGCAAAGGCCAAACCCAAGGCGCAGTGAGCCGCGCGCGGGGCGCTGCTCAACTCAGAAACGCTTCGATGGGGCCCTTTTGGTTGAGGTTGTATTTGGCCAAGCCCGTGTCGAGATCGCCGTAGTGGGCGATCGGGTTGCCGTAGGCGTTGAGGATCGTCGTGTACCAGTTGCCCAAGGTTTTGTGGCCGTCTTGGCCATAGTTGGGCAAGCGGATATACCGCCGGCGAATATCGAGCCGCGAGTTCTGGCCCGAGAGCACGAGGAACGGGTATTCGGTCCCCTGGCTGTGATGGGTTTCGCCGCTGTCGGGGAAGTAACAGAGCGTCGTGTTGTCGAACATCGTGCCCTGGCCTTCGGGGATGCTCTTGAGGCGCGAAACGATCCGGTCGATCAGCGTCATGTGATGGCGGCAGGCGCGTTTGCGGATCTCGTCGGCCTGGACGCCGCCGATCGCCTTGCCGTGGCCGACGTCGTGCATGTTGACTTTCTCCCCTTCGATGCCGGGGATGCCCGTGTAATGGTGTCCGAGTTCATCGACCGTGAAGGCGACGACGTTGGTCAGTCCGGCAATGAGCGACGCGAGCAGCACTTCCGTGTGACCGGATTGGCGGTCCAGGGTGGTCATGTCGGCGGCCAGGTACTTGGCATCGAGTTTCGGCACGTGTTGGCGGATGCGGTCCGCCATGAGGTCGATTTTCCGATTTTGCTCGCGAATGGTTTCGATCGAGTCGGCGTAGGATTTGACCTTGCGGCGTTCCGCGCCGCTGAGCTGGCTTGTCAGCGCCGTCTCGCTGCCGGCGACGAACGCGAGCACCTGCCGCTGCATCTGGTAGCGGATCTGGTCATCCGGCTGGCTTGAGACCGATTTGAAGAGTTCCTGCACGGCGACTTTGGGTGAGCCGAACGCAAAGTTCGGTTGCTGCGGACCGCGCGCCGAGAAACCTTGCGCGATGCCGTCGAGCGTGCCGCGCGGATTGCCGCCATCGAGCGGAAAGCAAGCCAGCTCGATGTGTTCCATGGGCGAAGGGAACAGCCTGGCCAGCTCAAAATCCACCGTCGCCCAGCGAATCGAACTGACCCGCTCGTTGGCCTTGAAGACGCCGAGCGAGGAGCACCACGAGTGATGCCCCGTCGTGCACATCTTACCCGACAAGCCTTGCAGGATCGTCAGGTCGTTTTTATGGGCGGAGAGCGGGCTCATCCAATCCGGAAGCTCGTGCGGATCGAGATCGAGGACGAGCGGCTCTTTGCGTTGTTCCCGCTCTTGGTCTGCTTTGCTCAGCGACGGCGGAACCATCACATGCGGAAACAGGCCGTTCCCCTTGTGCATGAAGATGAACCGCCGGGGAGGATGGTTCGCGGCCGGCTGGGCGAACAGCGTCTGGGGGGCCAACGCCACGGCTCCCGAACCCACCAAACTCGTGTGCAGAAATTCGCGGCGCGTGGCGGTCATGATCGGTCCTGGCTTTCTTTGCGATAGATGAATGCGTCTGAGGTCAACAACGAGACAATCACGGCTTGGAAGCTGCCGCCGCTGGAGCGATAGGCTTGGTCGGCGTCGATCAACACCTGGGCATCGGAGGGCATTTCGTTGCGTCCGAGGAAGAAGCGAAACGCATGACGAATGATCGATTGCCGCGCGCGCTCCGAAGTGGCCAGCCGGTCGATCAACTCGAAGGCGTCTTTCACATCGCCATCGAGGGCGGGATCGCCCGTGCCCCGGAGCGAGCCCGTGGCGACAACCGGCCGGGTCTTGTAGCTGTCGGCGTCGTATTTACCTTTGGCCCGCTGGAGCAGGTTGTCGGGGTGTTCGAGGCTTTCCTGAGTGCGATATCGACCGAAGTCATCAAAGATCTCGAACGGATAGCCGAGCGGATTCATGTGCTGATGGCACTTCCAACAGGCATCCGCGGTGGTGACCGTTTCGACACGCTCGCGCAGGGTCTTGTGCGGGTCTTCGGGCACCTGAGCGTCCACCGTGATCGGCACGTCGGGCACGCGACCGGCCAGCAGTTTCTCGCGAATCCAGCGACCGCGACGGATCGGGTCGGTGTGGAAGTTGCTCGAATGCGCGATGAGCCAGGCGGGATGCGTGAGCAGTCCCTTGCGGTTGGGCAGTGAGAAGGGCTGCACGGGGTGATAGTCCAGGTCGTCATCCGAGCCGTACTGACCGTCTTTCCCGGGCGTTCTCGGGAGGTTGTAGCTGGGTGAGTACCAGTAGTGGTTGCCGTGGGCCCAGGGGAAGGTCGTGAAGGGGTTGTTGCCCCGGCCGAACGTGTGCTCGAAGTGGGTCATGATTCGCATCAGGCTGTTTTCGTGCGCGGCTTTGCCCCGGCTGCTCAGTCCTGAATAATTCAGGTGCTGTTTGATCACCTCGGCGTGCTCAGCGATCACGGTGTCGGGATCTTTGCGCCAGTTGGTGTCCTTGAGCGCCTCGTAGGCCTGACGCCAGGAGTTGATGAGCTTGGCCCCTTCGCTGTTTTTCAGTTTGTGATAGACGAAATACTTGTCCGTCGACAACAGCGTTTCAAACACCTGTTGGTCCGCTTCGACAATGTGCGCGACCAGCATGTCGGCCTCGTCGATCAGAAAGCCGGGGGTTTGCGTGCTGCCACGATCAGGGTTGCGATAATAACCACCGCTGCGGTTGATGTCTTTGAACACCTTGAGGGCGTTGGGATAGCCGAAGAACTCGCGAAAGAAACGCACGAGGCGGGGATGCGAGACGACGTGCGACTGGATGCTGCCGTTGAGTGTCTTGTCGATCTGGCCTCGAAAGTAGTTGGGGTCAGCAAGTAGACGCGCCACCTCGCGTTGATAATCAGCCTTGCTGCCGAGCCGGCCACTCTCGGCCGCCTGCCGCAACACAGCGTCCGGCCCGCGATCGCCGAGCGCGTAGGCGATGGCGTAGCTGGCTTCGCGCGGAGAGAGCTTGCGTCGGCCATGCTCGTCCGCCTCGCCCGAGCCAAACTCCAGGCGATACAAAAACTCGGACTCCAGCAGCACGGTCACGAGCATCTGCCGCAGCCCTTCGGTGTTGCCCCCCAGGGCGATCGAAGCTCGCGTCAACTCGGTGTACCGCTGCAACTCGTCGGCGTTGGCTCGGCGTTGCAGCACGCGATCGAACTGGGTTTGAATGGCGTCGACCAGCTCGGCGTCGTCAGGCGGGCTGTCTTTGAGGATGATCTTCTCAAACGCCGTGGGCGTGATCTTGGGGTACCAGCGATCGCGCTGGTCGTCGAACTGCGCTTCGCCGATCTCGCCTTTCTTGACCCGCGCCGCTCGAATCTGCTTGTGCGAGATCCACTGCGCGTTGGCGAGCATGGCGAGCAGATGGCCGCCATCGAGCGTCGTGATGTCGTAGTAACGCACGCCCGAGTGCTCGGGCAACGTAAAAGGATTGCTCACGCCGTAAAAGCCGCTGTGTTTGCGCTGCTCGCGCTCTTTGTCCTGCAACTGAAAGATATCCAGCACGCGCTCTTCAAAGATCTGCGGGCTGACGAGCCAGCGACGGGCCGGCGTGAAGGGGGAGCCCTGCGTCGGATTGCTGAACAGCGTTTCATGGGGGACATAGTTGCCGAAGTCGGGATAGCGCAGCTTGTCGTCGAGCGTCGACGCGTTGTGCTGGCGAAGCTCGCCCCGCAACCACTCGGCAAGCACCGTGCGTTCGACCTCGCTGGGTTGTTTCGCATCGGGCGGCGGCATCAGCCGAAAGAACAACTGATCCTGCGCTTTGTTCAGCAACTCCAGCCGCGCCTTGAGCGGAGTCTTGGCCAGCGCGGAGAAATTCAACTCGCTCTCGCTTACGTCCTCTCCGTGGCATTCGGCACAGTATTTGGCCACCACGGCGCGTACCTGCTGCGGCATGGCTAACGGCTCCACGGCGTCGCTGGCACGCACCGTCGATGAGAGCAGCACGAGCGCCAGCAGGACCTGCGGACATGTGCGCAAACGCATGGCTACTCCTGTGATTGCAGCACGTATCGGCATGGAACACGAATCGAGCATGGAGTGAAGGGGGCTATCCAGGTCAAGGCAACGAGCCATCACGAACCCGACGCTTTCGGGTTCGGCTTGGTCACGGCGGGCTTGGGGTCGGACTGCTTGGTGTGGTTATTGGCGGGAATTTGGCTCGCATAGCCGGCGTACATCTCGGGCGTGATCCCGCGCGCGTAAGCGCCGTTGCCAAACGTGTTGGGTTTGAACGGGCCGACGAAGTCGATATTCAGGTTGGCCTGGATCGAGTCCTCTTTGCCCATCGCCCAGAAGCAGCCGTTGATGAGCATCCGGCGGTAGCCTTCGTTGGTGATATCCTCTGAGGTGCCGTAGAGTGACGTGAAGACCCGCCCGCTTTTGCCCGATGCAGACTTGTAGGTGCGCGTCCACTCGGATGGCATGGGTGGTTTTGTGGCGTCGGGGGGCGAGAGAGCCGTCATGCCGTTGAGCGGCTGAGCCATGGTCAAGACCTCGCCGTCGGTGGGCTTGCCCACGTAACCGCCGGCCTGAACCCAGACGTCCTGCACGCCGCGCAAAATCGGATGCGACTGATTTGCCGCGATGATCGAGATGCGCGTGCTCTGCGCGTGATTCCGGCCGTAGTGTCCCACCCAGGTCTGCCCGAGCACTTGATGACCGAAGCCGAGCTCGTAGCCCGTGGCTTTGCTGTCATACGAGTACTTGGCAAAGGGGTCGTCCTTGGTGGTTTTGAAGGCGTGGGTTGCGGTGCGCAGGCCGACGACCGGACCGCCGCGTTGCAGGTAGTCATCGAGATATTTCATCTGCGCCTGCGGAAAAGCCTGAAACCGCAGGAACACCACCGCGAGGTCCGCGCTGTCGAGCGCTTCCATGCCCGGCATGTTCGAGTTGCCCGCGACGATCTCGCCCGACACGGGATCGATGTTGAACAGCACCGTGCATTTGAAGCCGTGATGCTTGGCGAGGATTCGCGCGAGTGCCGGCAGCGATTCCTCCGAGCGGTACTCATGATCGCCGGCCAAGAAGACAATGTGCTGGCCTTTGCCCGGCCCCGCGGTGCCTTCGTAAACCAGCGGCGCGGCCGCGATCGAAGTTGTCATCAGCGTCAGGCTTAACAGCAGCGTCGATAGCGATCGTTTCATGATGGGGTCTGGTAAGTTCAAGAGGGGGTGCGCGGAGCGGGGACTGGAAAGCGTTTCGTTCACCGATAGTTTGTGGGCGAAACGTGGTTCGGTAAATCGTTCGTATTATCCTAACTCGTTCGAACCTCATAAAAAAGCTCACTGCGACGCCGCCTGGGGGCGGTGGGCGTGAGTGTCTCAAAAGTTTGTGGAGACGCGGCTAGAGTTGAAAGGGGATGGTGCGGAAGGGTGGCTGGCGTTTTGCGCAGCAAAACCCGGCAAGTGACGATTGACACCGCTGCGGAGAGAGCCGGGTTTTGCTGCGCAAAACGCCAGCCACTCATAACGGTCAGCCAGCCAAAATAGTCAGCCAGCCGCAATGTTGACACTCACGCAGGGCTGTGGGCGTCACGAACGTCGGCGGAAAAACCCTTCTCCCACCGGGAGAAGGTGGCCGAAGGCCGGATGAGGGGGCCTGGGAGGCCTGATCGACGCACCTCGATCAGGCGATGATTTCTCGAATCAGCTTCCCCTCGACGTTCGTCAGCCGCCGCTGGATGCCGTTGTGCTCGAAGCTGAGGCCTTCGTAGTCGAGCCCCAGCAGGTGCAGGATCGTGGCGTTGAAGTGGTACAGCGGGTGTACGTGCTCGACCGCCTTTTGGCCCAACTCGTCGGTGGCACCGTGGCTGACGCCGGCCTTTACGCCCGCGCCGGCCATCCAACAGGTAAAGCCATCGGGGTTGTGGTCGCGTCCTTTCGACCCTTTTTGGAAGAACGGCATGCGGCCGAACTCGGTACACCAGACGACGAGCGTCTCGCTCAACAAGCCACGCTGCTTGAGGTCGCGGATCAGCGCGGCGGCCGGCTGATCGAGAATGGCGGCGTGAACGTCGTACTGTTCCTTCAGGGCGTTGTGTCCATCCCAGTTGAGTTTGCCGCCGCTGGCATAGGCGCCGTTGAAGAGTTGTACGAACCGCACGCCGCTTTCGACCAGGCGTCGCGCGAGGATGCAATTTTTGGCGAACGCGGCCTTGTCGGCGTTCTCAGGGTCGTCGGCACCATAGAGCTTGAGGATATGGGCCGGTTCGCTGCTCAGGTCGGTGATCTCCGGAACACTCAACTGCATGCGGGCCGCCAATTCGTACGAGGCGATGCGCGCCGCCAGTTGGCTGTCGGCCGGATGCTGCTCCAAGTGGCGCGCGTTCATTTTTTGCACGAGCGCACGCGCGGCCCGATCGGCCTCGATGCTCACGCCCTGGGCCGTCAGGTGGCGCACCGGCTCTTTGGAACTGAGCGTCGTGCCTTGAAAGGCCGCGGGGAGAAAACCGGGCCCCCAGTTGTTCGACCCGCTCTGTGGCACGCCGCGCGGATCGGGAATCGCCACGTAGGCCGGCAGGTTCTGGTTCTCGCTCCCAAGCGCATACGTCACCCACGACCCGAGGCTCGGAAAACCGTCGAGCACGAAACCGGTCGAGAGAAAATTCTCCGCCGGTCCGTGCGTGTTCGACTTGCTCGTGAGCGAATGCACGAACGCGATCTCATCGGTCAACTCGGCGAGGTGCGGAATCAGGTCGCTCACCCATTTGCCGGTCTGCCCGCGACGGCGAAACGGGTACTGCGGCCGCGCCAGGTTTCCGGCCGGCCCCTGGAATGTCACGGCTGGGCCACCGCTCAGCGGCTTATCATCCCACTCGATGAGTTCGGGTTTGTAGTCCCAGGTTTCGAGCTGGCTGACCGCGCCGGCGCAGAAGATGACGATCACGTTCTTGGCCTTGGCCTGAAAGTGCGGCGGCCGCGGCGCGTAGGGCCGAGCCGGATCGATCGACGGCGCGCGAAGCGTCGAGGCCAGGAGCCGGTCCTGGGCGAGCAGGTCCGCCAGCGCGATCGAGCCGAGGGCCGTGCCCCCCTGCGCGAGAAAATGGCGGCGGTCGAGCAGTGCGCGTCCGGCGGGCGAGAGCTGTTCGGCACGCGCGTGGAAGGCATTACGGTTCATGGCAGCACCAAAAATTCATGACTGTTGAACAAGGCGCGGCCCAGCACGCTTAGACCATGCTGCTCCACGATCGGACGAGCGTCTTGCCGTTCTGCCGCACTCGCGCCGCGGCCCAGCGCCAGTCGATACGCGCGCTCGATCTGCCGCGTCACGTCATCGCCGGCTTCGCGCTGCACGCGCGCGGCCAATGCCGCGGCGCGATCGAGCGTGAAACGACTGTTGAACAAATTCAAGGCCTGGATCGGCGTCGTGGAATCACGCCGCCGGGCCATGCTCTGGCCAGCGTCCGGACAGTCAAACGCGCCGAACACCGCCTCGCGCTCGCGCCGCACTTTGTGAGCATAGATCATCCGCCGCAGACCATCGTCGCGGAACGCCTCGATGGGCGTAAAGCCGGTGAGTCCGCCCCGTTTGTCGAACAGGTCGTAACCGCGTCCGTACATATGGAGATTTAACTCGCCGCTGACGGCGAGCATGGAATCGCGAATCGCCTCCCCTTCGAGACGCCGCGCTGGAAAACGCCACAGCAGCCGCACGTCCGCGTCCTGCTGAGCCGCCGCGGCGTCGTGAGTAGCCGACTGCCGATACGTCGCCGAGAGCACGATCAGGCGATGCAAGTGCTTCACGCTCCAGCCGCCGCGGATAAACTCCTGCGCGAGCCAGTCGAGCAGCTCCGGATGCGAAGGCTGGCCGCCGTTGCGGCCAAAATCGCTGGGCGTGTCGACGAGTCCCGTGCCGAAATGTCCCTGCCAGACGCGGTTGACCATCACGCGCGCCGTCAGCGTGTTGCCAGGGTCAACGATCCACGCGGCCAGCGCCTTGCGCCGCGCGGGCTCGTCCGCGTCGATCGGCAGCGCCGTCTGGCCCAACGCGACCGGCACCGCCGCCGCGACGGCGTCTTGCGGCTGTTCCGGGTCGCCACGACGCAGCACATGAATGATATCCGGCTTGCGGAAGGTTCCGGCAAACGCCATGCGCAGCCGCTCGGCCGCTTTGACCTCGGCGCTGAGTTTCGACCGCTCTTGCATGAGCGCGCTCGCCGCTTGGGCGTCCGCAGGGGTCAGCCCGCGCACCGTGAAAGGAGGCGACTTGGTGTCCTGGGGGGCATACTTGCGGCGATCATCGGAGTCGGCCACGACGCGCCATCGGCCCGCCGCGTCGGCAACCTCGATCACATAGCTTGTCGCAAGTCGATCGGTGAACTTCCCGAGTCGATCGCGCCCCCAAACCACGCGATCGATGGTGCATGTTTGCGCGAACTCGACCGCCGCCCAGCCGCCGCCGTTCTCGTTCGACATCCAACTGCGCGAATTGCCGTAAACGCCGTCATTGAGATATTTCAGATCGTGCCGGTCGGCGACGACGATGCTGCCCGACGCGCTCGGCACCCCGCCCGCGCTCGCTAACGCAACATTGTGGCCCGAGGTGTCGAACACTTCCAACTCGTCGAGGCACGGCTCCAGTTGGTTCGTGGCTCGAATCGTGAGGCGCACCTGCTTGGCCTGCACGGGGGCAAAGCGGTCGGCGTTCTCCTTGGCGTTCACCGGCGGGCGTTCCGCTCCGGTCTTGGCCAGCGGCACGAATCGGGCCAACTGCTGGTCGAGCTCCGCGAGCCGCGTGGTCGCTGCGGCGATTTGCGTTCGCGCCGCCACGGCCTCGGGCGATTGCAGCTCACGGTCGCCGTATTCCACGCCCGCCACAAACGCCTGCATGGCGTAATAGTCGCGCTGCGTGATGGGATCGAACTTGTGATCGTGACAGCGGGCACAGCCGATGCTCAGGCCGAGAAACGTTTGACCCACGTTGTTGACGATCTCGTCGAGCGCGTCCTGGCGCGCCAGCCGAATCGATGGCGCGTCTTTGCCAATCTGGCCTGGCAACAACACCGAGGCGGTCACCAGAAAGCCCGTGGCGGCATCGGCTCCCAGCGCGTCGCCGACGATCTGCTCGCGGACAAAGCGGTCGAACGGCACATCGGCATTGAAGGCGCGAATGACATAATCGCGGTAGGGCCAAGCGTGCGGCCGTTCCGTGTTAACCTCGAAGCCATGTGTGTCGGCGTAACGAACCACGTCGAGCCAGTGCTGCGCCCAACGCTCTCCGTGGCGAGGCGAAGCGAGCAGTCGCTCAACCTCGGCCGTAAAATTGGGCACAGGCTGTTTTGTAAACGACTCAATTTCCTCGGGCGTCGGCGGTAGACCGGTCAGGTCGAGCGTCACGCGGCGCAGCCAGACCGCGGGCTCGGCAGGCGGGGAACGACGCAAGCCGCGCGCGGATAGTTGAGCGTCGATGAACGCATCGATCGAGTGCCGCGACGTCGACACCGCGAGCGGACGAAAGCTCCAGTGATCGCGCTTGTCGACAAGCTTGACCCGATCGACGCCATCGGGCCAGACAGCCCCGGCGTTGATCCAGCGCGTGAGCGCGGCGATCTCGGCGCTCGTCAGGCGAGCCCCTTCGGGCGGCATGACTTCGCTGGCATCCGTCGTCGTGATGAAGCGAATCAACGGACTGTCGCTGGCCTTGCCAGGCACAATGTCCGGGCCGTGCTGGTCACCCCCGCTGAGCGCGGCGGCTTTCACATCGAGCCGCAAACCCGACTCTTGCTTCGCCGCGCCATGACAGGCGTAACAGTGGCGCTCGAAAATCGGCCGGATGTCGCGAACGAAGTCGGGGGGCGCATCGGCCGCACGCACGAGCGCCGAGGATGCGAACAGCGCCACGATGAACGACCATGCAGAGAGCAACCGGGCTCGCTTCATGTTTTCACCTTGGGCATCGTTCTGCTCGGGGGGATGACAAGGGCTACTTGCCGGTGCCCGTCGTGCTGGCCTTGAGCGCGTCTTTCAACACGGCGGCGGCTTCTTCGCCGCTCAGGCGGCGGAGTTTCAGGTCCTTGAATTCGACGCGCATGGCTCCGCCCGCGTGCAGTTGCAAAGCCACGATGCCTTTGGCCGCGCCGTTGGGGGCGTTGTCGGTGACGTCGACCGTGACTTCGCCATTGATCTGATGGATCAAACGCGAGCCGACGGCCGTGATCCGGACTTCGTTCCAAGACCAATCGGTCAGATTGGTTTTGCCCCCCACCGGGCCAGTGACCTTCGACTTGCCTTGCTCGTCGATCAGCACGGCTTGGTTGCGTTGGGCAATGATGCCGCGGCCGGGCATCTTCTCGCCGTAGAGCATGCCGAAATAGTTCTGGCTGGGATGCAGATCGCATTGGTAGCCGGCGACGACAAAGTTCGCTTCGTCGACCACCTTGCTGCGGTACTGCACCCCCGAGTTATTGCCGCGAAAGCGAACCTGACAGCGGAAGTCAAAGTCGGCGACCTCGCCCCCTTGCCACACCAGGAACGTATTCCCCTTGGTCGGTTTTTCCTTCGTGGTCTCGCCGACGATCGCGCCGTCGACAACGCTCCAAAACGATTCGAGCCCTTTCCAGCCCATCAGGTCGCGGCCATTGAAAAGCGTTTCCTCGTCGGCCGCCCAGGCCGATGAGACCAGCGAAGCCATGATCGTCAGACTCAAGAGCAACTGCCGAAAACGAGCAAGATGGTTCGTCATGATGTGAATTGCAAATCCGAGTGGAGAGGGATAATCGAAACGATGGACCGATATTCGCCGAGCGGCGCGGGGCCTATTCAAAGGCCTTGATGCGGAGGTTCTTGAACTCGACCCACATCGGCTTGCCGGCGTGCAATTGCAGCGCGAGAATTCCCTCGCTGAGCGCAAGTTCGGGGTTGTTGTCTGTAAAGTCGATCAGCAATTGGCCGTTGAGATAGTGCTGAATGCGATTGCCGCGCGCCACAATCACGACGTCGTTCCAGCCGTCGAGTCGAAAGAGCTTTTCATAACCGGCCTGATCGATCAGATCCGCGGCGACGACCTTCTTGCCGGTCGGTTCCCAGACGACCTGCTCGCCGACGAGGCAGATGCGGCCCCGTTTGCCCCCTTCGTCGTAGATGAACCCGGCGACGCTGGGCAACTTGGATTCGTTGCGCAGCTCATGCTGATAGCCGCGCACCACCCAGGCGTTGTTGACCTTGCCGTCGGTGATGTGTTTCGAGCGGTATTGAATGCCGGAGTTGTTCGTCGCGGTGCAGCGGAACGACAAGCGCAAGTCGAAATCTTTGGTGCGGCCGTCTTTCCACAGGATGAACGTATTCCCCTTGGCCGGGTTGTCGGCGGTCGTCTCGCCATGAATGACACCATCCTTGACGCTCCACAATTTCGGATCGCCGTCCCAGCCCGTGAGGTCTTTGCCGTTGAAGATCGATCGCATCTCGCCGGGCTCGGCTGGGGCAGTACGCGAAACGGGCTCGGCCGCCAGGCCGTGGCCAGCGAGAATCAGACACAGGCACAACACGTTGCGAAGCATGGGGATCTCCAAGACTGGGAGCCGAGGAACTCGTGAGCGCAGTTCACGCTCGGCCCGAATGGACAGGGTCACGGTTTCAGGGGGGATATATCCGTGTCGCAATAGTAATCCAGCCAGCGTGTGAAGTCGAGCTTGAGACGGGCCCAAGGCGGCTAAGGGTGTCACCGATGTGGGTGGCTGGCGTTAGGGCCGCAATGAAGTTCGCTAAACTTCAGGGCGTGGAATGTCTAAGCGCGTCTAACAAAATGGCAACGGAGAGGGGGACAGTCCCAAGCCAAATGGGAGATATCGGCCGAGGCAAGCGATTCCCGGTTGCGTTTCCTGGTTGAATGTCACCCACCGACGAACTGCGTTCCGACTTCCCAATCGAGGTGCATGCGGCCGCTTGTTCAGCGTTACTAGGCGAATCGGTAGCGGCAACTCGTTATGATGAAATGCCCCCGCCATGTCACCCCGCAGGTTTACGTCGATCATGATCAAGCTCACTCCGGTAGTCCTCATCGTCCTTACATGCACCGCTCGGCTGGCAGCTGATGAGTTCGTGCTGGTCGACGCGGGTCGTGCACGGGCAGAGATTGTCGTCGCTGCCCAACGGCCGAGGATGACGACGTTAGCGGCGCTCGAACTGCGGCACTTTGTGAAAAAAATGAGTGGCGCAACGTTACCGATCGTCACGTCCCCTTCGAACTCTGACACGCTCAAGATCTTCGTCGGCCGCAGCTCCGAAACCAGTCGGCTCGGCGTCATGGACGAGGGCTTGCCGTACGGTGCGTACCGAACCGTCTCTGGGCCGAATTGGTTGGTGCTGCTCGGCCACGATCAGGATTTTGACCACACGAAGTTGCCGTGGCCGCTGAAACGTAATGCGGTGCCCGAGGCGGAAGCAAAATGGTTGCAGGCGACTGCGGGACAGACGGATGCCGCTTGGGGCTTTCCGTTCACGAGCGGTTTCAAAGCGCTCTGGAGTCCAAGCGACTTCACGGAGCAGATGACCGCTCGCTACGGCGACGACTTCGCCTCGCTGTGGCTCAAACGGCCGGACAGTCCTCAGGGTTTCTGGGAACATGATCTCGGCGGTTCGCTGAATGCCGTCTACGGGCTGTTGCGCAGCTGGGGAGTCCGTTGGTACATGCCCGGCGAACTCGGCGAGGTGCTGCCAACGATGCAGACGCTTGCCCTCAAACCGATCAACGAGACCGTTCTGCCCGACTACGCGATGCGTGATTGGAACTGGTACAACTTCTCGGGCTTCACCTACGACGACGTCATCTGGGCTCGTCGACTAGGGATGAACACGGGACTCGACCTCGTCGGGCCGCTCAAAGGTCCGCACGGGATGGTGCATGTCATGTCGGCCCCGGCGATGAAAGAAAAGCATATGGATTACTATGCCTTGCTCTCCGGCAAACGGGATATTGAGCATCGCCGCGGGGGGACGCCTTGCTTCACGTCGCCGGGCTTGGAGAAAGAAACGGTCCACTATCTTCGCTATCTCTTCAATGCTTACGACTTGCCGAGCGTCGATGTCTGGCCGTGCGACGGCTTGAAACTCTGTCAGTGCGAGACGTGCCAAGGTAAAAACGCTTCCGATCTTGTGTGGGGCTTTGCCGACCGCGTCGCTCGGCAGATTCACCAGAGCCATCCGACGAAGCGCGTGACCTGTGGCGCCTACACGTCGTATCGAGCACCGCCGCCGTCGATCGACAAACTCAGCCCGAACCTGGCGGTGTGGATTTCCAACTGCGGCCGACCGCTGATGCTCGACGACGCGCATTGGCAGGAGTATCAGATGCTCATCGACGGCTGGCGGTCCAAGGTCGCGCCCGGAAACATTCTGCGACTGGAGAACAATCGCTATCACATTTTTGGCGACGGACCGATCGGCTATCCGGCCATCCATCCGCGCAGCGCGGCTCGTGACTTGAAGGCGATGAAAGGTGTTTCGCTCGGCGACACGGGTGAACAGAGTCAGGCGGACGGCAAGTGGCGAACTCCGGCGATCGAACACATTACCCTGTACGTGCAATCGCAGTTTCTCTGGGACGCCGATCAAGATGTCGACGCCCTGCTCGACGAATATTGCCGCTTGTTCTACGGTCCCGCCGCGGCGGCGATGCACGAGGTCATTCATTTCGCGGAGCACAATCTGGCGGTGAAGGATCAGAGTCGCTCGGGTGGGCGAGCGAATCCCATGAACGTCCCGCTGTCGGTCAGTCTGCTCTTGAGAAAAAAGCTGGAACAGGCTCAGCAACAGGCGGGCGACACGATCTACGGCCGTCGCATCGCGGCGATCCAGGCCGATCTGAAGTCGAAAGAGCAACTCATCGCCGACGATCAACAAACGCGGCAAGCTTTAGCCGACGCCCGGGGCAAGGCCCCGGTCGCGCGGGTCCATGCGGGGGACGACCTCTCGTCCGCAACCGAGTACGTGTTGAAAGATAACCTTACGGGCGAAAAAACGGCCGTGCTCACAAAGTTCCGCGTCGGCTGGGCCGGCAATGCAATCATCTTCGACGTCGTTTGCAGCGAGCCCCAGATGAAGCAGCTTCAAGCCGTGAAAAACGTCTTCGACGGTGACAATATTGCCATCTCGCTTGAAACGCAGTTCCACTCCTATTATCACCTCGAAATTAATCCCGATGGCACCATCGCCGACGGAAACCCAGGCCCCGACTGGCAATCGCTGGCCGAAGTGAAAGCCGAACGCGGCGACGATTTTTGGCGAGTGCGGGTCCGCATTCCGATTGTCACTGCCGCCGAGTTCAGCTCCGATCCGCGACATCGCGTCGGCGGTGCGAAGCCGACGGCCGATGCGCCCTGGTATTTCAACGTCGGTCGTCATCGCGTGGTCGATCTGACCAAGCCGGAGTTGCATGCGTTCTCGCCGACGAAACGCGGCTGGCATCAGCCGACGAAGTTCGGCAAATTGTTGGCAGAATGATTTCGTACGACGGGATACCTCATCACATGATTTCATCGATCATAAATGTTGCGATTGTCGCGTCCTTGTGTTCGCAAGCACCGACGGTGCTTCCCGACTTGGCTCTGCAACCCGCGAGAATGGTCACCGTAATCGACGTCGAGCATGCCAAAACTTCACGCGGCGCGCAAGGCGTGGCAGCCGTAGAACGTGTCCCCCACGGCCGGTTGTGGGCAGCATGGTACGCAGGGAAAAGTCCACGCGGCGTCGAGAGCCCGTCGAGTTATGTGGTCCTAGCGACCAGTGGCGACAATGGGGCGACATGGACGGAGAGTCTCGTCCTGCTCGCTCCGCGGCTTTGCCACACCTATGATCCATGCCTGTGGCTTGATCCGACCCATCGGCTTTGGTTCTTCTGGGCTCAAAGCGCCGGGTTGCAAGACGGCCGCATGGGCGTATGGGCCGCCGTGACCGACGAGCCCGAAATCGAGAACCCAAATTGGAGCGAGCCTCGCCGCATCAGTAACGGCGTAATGCTCAACAAGCCAACCGTGCTCGGCGACGGATCGTGGCTACTACCCGTCGGCTATTGGCGCGATAACACGAACGTGCCGAACGTGACGTTCGACGAGATGGAGATTGCGCCTTACACCAATGCCCGACTCTCGCACGATCTGGGTGAAGAACGCGGATCGAACGTCGTTCGTTCGACGGACGGCGGACGCACGTTTGAACGGATCGCTCAGGTCCGTATGCCCGGCACTCGTGTCGATGAGCATATGTTCGTCGAGCGCAAAAACGGTAACCTGTGGATGCTGATTCGCAACACGGGCGGGATCGCCCAAAGCACGTCGACCGACGGCGGCCGAACCTGGAGCGCTGGGACGATGCTGCTAACGGGCGGCACGACGGCGAGCAAACGGTTCTACGTGCGTCGATTACGCAGTGGCGCTTTGTTGCTGGTGCGCAACAACGCACCGACCGGCTCGGCTCGATCCCACCTGACGGCGTTCGTCTCCGACGACGACGGTCTAACGTGGCAAGGTGGACTGTTGCTCGACGAGCGTGAATCGTCGTATCCGGACGGGACGGAAGGTCCCGACGGCACGCTGTATGTCATCTATGACCAGACGCGTTATACGCTCAATCGCGAGGGAAAATCAGGCACCGGCTCGGTACTCCTCGCGAAGTTCACCGAGACCGACGTCCGCGCGGGTAGGCCCGTCGATCCGAAATCGAAGTTGCGAGCGGTTGTCACGCGGCTGCGGAACGAACAAGCGTCGCATCCTTGAACAACAGAGGCCGCCCACCGCCTTTGAAGATCGCGTTTCGATCCGTGCTTTATTGATTCTCAGGTAATGAACTTAACAGGCCGAGCAACGCGAGGCCGGTATTTACGGACTCCCGCTGGTCGTCCTGTTAACTTGATTACCTGAACCTCAATAGCCAATCGTTGGGGGTTCGCTCACGGAGGCCGATTCGCTTCGGCCTACGAGCGACTTGGCAAGGAGCGCCCCCGTGAAACTCTGTCCGGCGGTCGATACACGCAATTGCGTCGTGCTCGTGGTCCGAAGGCCAGCAGTTGCCGCTCCTCGTGATATCTTCTCGGACGCTTCATACCACAAGCACGGTACAAAACCGATACCGTCGTCGGGATCAAAGTCGCCCTCCGCTTTCTGTGCCAGGGCTATGGTCGGGAGACGGTGACCGCAGCGACTTGGCGACAAGCGCACGGGCTGGAAGCCCCGTGGCACGAAGAACCTTCAACGGCCAGCTAGCGGTTGCGAGGAGGCAATCTTAGCGAACTTTTGACATGTCGCTCGATGTGCCGCCCGCGGCAGGAACGTAGCAATTCGTGACATAGTCCATCACCATGCGATCGGAGTGGAACCGCCAGCCGAGTGTCCGAATCCCATTTTTCATGCGATTGATCCAACCCCGCGGAAGGCCGTCACGATCGCGTTCATAATACAACGGCACGACCTCGTCGCGGAGCACCTCGAAGAGCGACTCGGCGTCGCGTTCGTCATGCACTTCAACCGACGAGTGGGTCTCGCCATTGCCGATCGCGAAGCCGTTGTTCCCCTCATACGCCTCGGCCCACCAGCCATCCAAGATCGACAAGTTGAGCCCGCCATTCAGCACGATCTTCTGACCGCTCGTGCCCGACGCCTCAAGCGGTCGCCGCGGGTTGTTGAGCCAGACGTCGACACCTTGCACGAGATGACGACATGTGTTGATGTCATAGTCTTCAATAAACACTAACTTGCCTGCAAAGCGCGGATCGCGCGCCAGTTGTGCAATACGTTTGAGGATTTGCTTGCCAGGATGGTCGTGAGGATGTGCCTTGCCGGCGAACACGAACTGAATGGGTCGCTTGGCGTCGCTCATCAGCTCGGCGAGTCGTTCAATGTCGCGGAAGATTAGGTCGGCCCGTTTGTAAGTCGCAAACCGTCGAGCAAAGCCGATCGTCAGTGTGTCGAGGCTCAGGCCACGTTGAAACCGAGCGATGTGTTCTGCCGGGTCACCGCGCCGTTCGGCCTCGCGGACCGACCGGCGACGCACAAAGTCGATCAACCGTGACTTGAGCGATTGATGAGTCTCCCAGAGTTCGCCAGCGTCGACCGTTTCAATCGCTTCCCAGACTTGCGGTTCACCGCCGCGGCGAACCCATTCTGTCCCCAAGTGTCGATCGTAAAGCTCGTGCATTTGCGGGGCCAGCCACGACAACACATGCACGCCGTTGGTAATGTGCCCGATCGGAACTTCGTCTTCCGTGCGACCTGGAAACAATCCGGTCCACATTTCACGCGACACTTGTCCATGCAGCGACGACACCGCGTTCGCACAACGGGAAAGTTTAAGTGCCAACACGGTCATGCAGAAATCTTCGCCCGGGTTGTAGGGGTCGACTCGCCCCAAAGCCATGAGCCGATCGAACGAAATGTCCAACCGATCACGGAGTGGACCGAGATGTTCTTCGATCAACTCGCCCGAGAATCGATCATGTCCGGCAGGGACCGGCGTATGGGTCGTAAAGACGACTCGCGGCGCAACGCGCCGCAACGCCTCCTCGAATGAAATCCCTTCCCGCGACATCTGCTGATGGATCGCTTCGAGTGTCGCAAAGGCACTGTGCCCTTCGTTCAAATGCAACACGCCCGCCGAAATGTTCATGGCGTGCAGCGCTTTCACGCCGCCGACGCCGAGCAGCAATTCTTGGCGAATCCGCACCCGCTGGTCACCGCCGTACAAGCGAGCCGTCAGCTCACGGTCCTCGGGCCGATTCCCTTCAACGTCCGAGTCGAGCAGCAGGAGCAGATTGCGGCCGACCTGCAATTTCCAGAGCCGAGCGTGAATCACACCGCTGCGGGTGTCGATCGACACCGACAATGGCTTGCCGCTGGCATCCAACGCCAACTCAAGTGGCAGTCTGTCGGGCTGATTCGAAACGTATTGCTCGTGTTGTTGCCCATCGCGGTCGACCCGCTGGTGAAAGTAACCTTGGCTGTAGAACAATCCCACCCCGACGAGCGGAATGCCGAGGTCCGACGCGCTCTTTACGTGGTCGCCGGCCAATACGCCGAGACCACCTGAGTAGATCGGCATCGACTCGTGGATGCCAAACTCGGCCGAGAAATACGCCACCGGCCGAGCCCAAAGCACGCCGGCGTGTCGAGCACCCCAGGTGGTTTTGCTATCGCGGTATTCTCGTAACCGACGATACGCATAGTTGATGCGACTGTGAAGCACGAGTTCTTTCACTCGTTGTTCAATATCGCCCAGTGGCATCTCGTTGAGCAGCGCCACGGCATTGTGTTCCAACTCGCGCCAGCGCACAGGAGCCAATTCGCGGAAGACTTCGTTCGATTCGTGATCCCAACACCACCACAAGTTTCGCGAGAGCGAGCGGAGACGGTCGAAGACCGGCGTACTGACCTGATCTCTGGTGCGTAGCTCGGAGACAAGCGGCGCAATATGCGAGGCGGTGCCGACGAGCGTCTCCAGCTCGGAAGGTGCGAACCGACGCGATTCGGTCGTTTGCAGGACCAGTACTCCCTGCAACACACCACGTTCGACAATGGGCACGCCGAGAAAAGAGCGAAAATCTTCTTCGCCCGTCTCGGGAAAATATTTGAAACGAGGGTGCTTGTCGGCATCGTCGGTCATCACCGGTCGCATTTGTTCGGCGACGAGCCCGGCGATACCTTCTTTCAACCCCATGCGGACTCGCCCGACACCTTCCGCCCGCAGACCCACGGTCGCCGCCAACGTGAGGTGGCTGCGATTCGATTCCAGCAGATAGACCGAACAAACGTCGGACATGAACTGCCGTTGAATCAAATGCACCAATTGGTTGAGGGTATCGGCGGGATGTCCGCGGTGCGAAACAAGCTGCCCGATCTCATCGAGCGAAAGCAGGATACCATTGGGTTCGGCGACCGACATGGCGTGTAACCCTTGTGTGGAGAGGGAGTGCGATTGGCTCAGGGGAGGCTTCCCAGCGAAACGTGCTTGCTAGTGCAACTTGTGTGCCGCAAGTCGCCAGAGGAGCCAAAGTCGCCAGTCACTCAGCCGATTTGCGACTACGATGGCGAGACGGCGCGAGCGGGCCGCTTGGGTCGACTGCTTCCAATTCAAGCAGTCGTTGCTATCAATTCAGGCCCAGCAAGACGCTGACGGCGTCGTCAGGGGGGTTGATGTAAGTGTCGTTTCGAGGCCATAAACCGGCCCAACGGCGCTTCAATTACGACTCCGCCCTCGGCGTGGCACGCCACTTGAATAGACTGGCTGGGTTGGAAACTCGCATCACGCTCGGATTCTTTCATGACTGGTAACGAACAACTGCGTCGCGATGTGCGCCTGCTGGGCGATATGCTCGGCGAGGTGATTGTCGAACAAGCGGGGAGCGCCAACCTCGAGTTGGTCCAAAAGATCCGCAAACTCGCCCAGGACCGCCGTGGCAACATTCCAGGGGCAGAAGCCGAGTTGGCCACGAGCATCTCGGCCCTGAGCGAAGACGGCGCTCGAGTTGTGTCGCGCGCACTGAGCATCTTCTTCGACCTCAGCAATTTGGCTGAAGACAAGCAACGGGTCCGCGTGCTGCGAAAGCGTGAGCGAGAACTGCATCCCGAGCCGCTCGGCGAGTCGATCGGCGCGGCGATTGCCGCTCTGTGCCAGGCCGGTCTCTCGGCCGATCAAGTTCAACACGCGCTCGACATGCTCGATATCGAGTTGGTATTCACGGCTCATCCGAGCGAAGCAAAACGACGATCGGTGCGCAGCAAGTTGCGCCGAATGCGGCAAGCGTTGCAGGAATTGGACCGCCCGGAACTACTGGCTCGCGAAAGCGAACGATGGCTGGCGCGGCTGCGCGCCGACATGACCGTGCTGTGGCAGACCGAGTTTCTGCGGCCAACCCGACCCACGGTCCTCGAAGAAGTCGAGCGCGGCTTGTCGATCATGCCGCGGCTTTGGGAGGTAATCCCCACCATCTGCGACGCGCTTCGCAAGTCACTTGCGAAACACTATCCGGGCCATTCGTTTGAGATCGGGCGATTTTTGCACTTTGGCTCATGGATCGGCGGCGATCGCGATGGGCATCCCGACGTCACTTTCGACGTCACCGAACGAACCTTGCTCTGGTTGCGCGACACGGCGATCAAGCTGCACCGCGGCGCGGCTCAAGCCGTGTTTGATTTTCTCACGGTCGGAGCCAGTAATACCGTCGACCAGCAAGGCCTAGCTGCTGAGATTGCTGCGGCGTGTGAACGTTGGCCCGCGCTGGCCGAATCGATCGAGCGCGTTACGCCGCGAGAAGTGCAACGTCGCTGGATTAAGCTCATCGATTGGCGTTTGCAGCAATCTCAGATCACGAAGCTCGACGCGCCTCGACAGCCCGGGGCATATCGGGCGGGGTCCGAGCTGCAGCGCGACGTGACTCGGCTGGTCGATAGCCTGCGCGGCACGCTGTCGGCGGTGATCACCGAGACCGAGGTACAACACTGGCTCGATCTGACGCGAGTGTTTGGGCTCCATCTGACACGGCTCGACGTGCGGCAAGATGCGCGCCGGTATCGCGAAGTGCTGACCGAGATTTTTAAGCAGTGGCAGGTGACGCCCGACTTCGAGTCGCTCAGGGAGCCAGATCGTGTCGCTGTGCTGACTCGCGTTTGGGAATCGAATCAAACGATCGCTCTGAGCGAACTAAGCCCCTTGGCTCAAGACACGCTACGACTATTTCAAACGCTGTATGCCTGTGTCGCGAAACTCGGGCCCGAGGCGCTGGGGGGCCACGTCATTAGCATGACTCGCTACCCGAGCGATGTGCTCACGGTCCTTTGGCTTTGGCAGCGTGCCAGCCGCGAGTCTCCGCTGGATTCTGCGACGCCGGTCGACCTGCGGATCATTCCGCTCTTTGAGAAGATCGGCGATTTGCAAGCTGCGCCCGAGACACTGGCGGCGATTCTCGACAGCCCGTTGTATGGCGATTACGTGCGTCGACAGGGAGGCCGTCAGGTCGTGATGGTCGGCTACTCAGACAGTACAAAAGATGGCGGTTACCTGGCCGCGTGTTGGGGATTGTATCATGCTCAAGAGGCGCTCCATCAAGTCGCTACGGCTCGAGGCGTGCGGCTGACATTCTTTCACGGCCGAGGTGGTTCGCTGGGGCGCGGTGGTGGCCCCGCCGCGCGCGGCATTCTCTCATTACCACCCGATGCGCTGGGTGGGTCGTTGCGACTCACCGAACAAGGCGAGGTGTTGGCCGAGCGCTATGACGACCTGCAGGTGGCGTATCGCCATTTGGAACAAGTCACGTGGGCGACACTGGTGGCGAGCAACGTCCCCGCGCCAACCATTAAGAGCGAATGGACTGCCATGATGCAGACGCTCGCCGAGCACTCCTGGCAAGCGTATCGCGAACTGGTCGATCAGCCGGGGTTCATCGAGTTCTTCGCCGCGACAACTCCGATCGAGGAAATCGAGAACCTGCCCATTGCCTCCCGACCTTCGCGTCGCACGGGTCAGCGCACCTTGTCCGATTTGCGGGCTATTCCTTGGGTCTTTGCCTGGACACAGAATCGTTGCCTGTTGCCAGCCTGGTATGGGCTGGGGGCTGCACTGACCGAGATCAAGTACCGCGATCGACATGGCTGGCAACTGGTTTGCGAGATGTACCGACAATGGCCCTTTTTTCAGGCGACGATCGACAACGCCGCGCTGGCCCTGGCCAAGGCGGATACGTACGTCGGTCAACGTTACTCGGAGCTGACCGAGTGCGACGAGTTGCGACCGCGGATCTGGATGCTCATCGCCGCCGAGTGCGATCGCTCGCGTCAAGCGATTCTCGACATCGTGGGTGGTTCGCATCTGCTGTCGTCGACTCCTTGGTTGCAACGCTCGATCGAGCTACGCAATCCGTCCATCGACCCGTTGAATCTCATTCAAATCGAACTACTGCGTCGCCGTCGCGCAGCGTCGCTCGACTCGGGCGAACCGGATCGACTCCGCGAGCTCTTGCGACTTACCGTTCAGGGCGTGGCCGCGGGGATGCGCACAACCGGCTGACGCGATCCAACCAGGGAGCTTCCAAGCATGCAGATCTCGGCCCACGATTTGAACGTTCGCAATCTCGGCGCCTGCCGCGTCGACTCTCCGCTGTTGCCACTGTTGACCGAGCGACGACGCACCTGGCACGCCGTCGACGAGTCGGACCGAGTGCTGTTCGACGACACGGCGAGTGCGGCCTTGGCTCGTGGCGTGCCGATCGAGCAGTTGCCCGGGTTCGAGCCGGCTGGCCCAAGACGCAAGATCTTCTTCGATCCCTCGAAGACACGCGCGGCGATCGTGACGTGCGGCGGGTTGTGTCCCGGCTTGAACGACGTCATTCGAGCCCTGGTGATGGAACTGAGTTTTCACTACGGCGTAAAGCGTATTTACGGCTTCTGCAATGGCTTTCAGGGGTTTGTAGCCCGGTATCGACGCGAGGTGATCGAGCTGACGCCCGAGAAGGTCAGCCGTATTAACGAGGTCGGTGGCACGATGCTGGGCACGTCGCGCGGCGAACAAGACCCCGAGGAGATCGTCGATTGTCTCGAACGCATGAACATCAACGTTCTCTTCGTATTGGGCGGCGATGGCACCTTGCGCGGAGCACTCAAGATTGCCGAGGCTGCCGAGGCGCGGGGTTGCAAACTGTCCGTCGTCGGCATTCCCAAGACAATCGATAACGACATCATGTTTATCGATCAAAGCTTTGGCTTTCAAACGGCATTCTCCGTGGCGGCCGAGAGCATTGCGGCGGCACATGCCGAAGCGAAGGCGTCACCCAACGGCGTCGGGCTCGTCAAACTGATGGGCCGCCACTCGAGTTTCATCGCCTGCTACGCCTCACTGGCCCAGAACGATGCCAACTTCGTGCTGATCCCTGAGGTGCCGTTTGATCTCGACGGCGAACATGGGTTGCTCGAGCAGATCAAGCGCCGCGTCGACAGAAGCGGACATGCCGTGATTGTCGTGGCCGAAGGAGCGGGACAATCGTTGATGGAAAGTCTCGCGATCGGCACCGATGCCTCGGGCAACACCAAGTTGCACGACATTGGTTTGTATCTCAAGAACCGGATCACCGGCTACTTTGCCGACCAAGCGACCGAACTCAATTTGAAGTATATCGATCCGAGCTATAACATCCGCAGTGTGCCAGCCAATCCGTTCGACGCGGTCTTTTGCATTCGTCTGGCCCACAACGCAGTTCACGGGGCGATGAGCGGTCGCACGGCCATGATGATCAGCCGTTGGCATGGTCGTTTTGTGCATGTACCCATGGCGCTGGCGGTTCGCGAGCGCAATCAGGTCGATCCCGACGGCGATTTGTGGATGTCGGTGCTCGAATCGTCGGGCCAACCACGCGACATGACACAACGAGTCATTCCCGCCGCGGTTGCATAGGCCCATCGACGGCATCAACCAATGGGAAGTCTTGGATGGGTTAAAAAGTCGGCAAACGGCGTCCCGACCTGCGAATTGCCCCGATCGCAGTCACCTTGGCGCAACAATTGCCCATGTCAGTACACGAGTCGGTTAACGGCCAATCTTTCGCAAGAATGCACGTCTGCCGGGCGTCGCCTGCCCGGTTGCTGTGCATCGTCTGTTCGGTCGTGCCCATACGCTCAGCAGGCCATTTCGCATGCAGGAGTCATCGCCATGTCCATTGCTACGCTCGATTTCAGCGTGGGAGGGAATCACCCCTTAACTCAATACGACACCGAGGGTTTTTACGATGAGATGTTCGACGAGTCGGGCCGGCCGCGACCTCGCGCAGAAGTGCTTGCTCGGCGGCTCGCAAGTCTGTCGGAGGGCGAACTGCAACGCCGACAAAAGTCGGCCGATGTCGCGCTGCTCAACATGGGCATTACGTTCGCCGTGTATGGCCACCAAGCGGGCACCGAGAAGATCTGGCCCTTCGACCTGATCCCACGCATTATCGAGGCGCACGAATGGATTCGCATCGAGGCGGGCCTCAAGCAACGCATTCGCGCATTGAACATGTTCATCGACGATCTGTATCACGACCAGAAAATCGTTCGCGATGGCGTGTTTCCTGAGTACATGATGCAGTCGAGCAAATGCTTCCTAGGCCGCTGTGCCGGGCTCAATCCGCCGCAGGGTGTCTGGTGCCACATCACAGGCACCGATCTGGTGCGCGATAACGATGGCCAAATCTACGTGCTCGAAGACAACCTGCGTTGTCCCTCGGGCGTGTCCTATGTGCTCGAGAATCGCGAGGTGATGAAGCGGACGTTCCCGCAGGTCTTCGATGGTTTATCGATCATGCCTGTCGAAGATTATCCCGAGCAGTTGCTCAAGATGCTGCAATACATTGCCCCGTCGTCGGCGCGTGATCCGAACGTCGTGGTGCTTACGCCAGGCATTTACAACTCGGCCTATTTTGAGCATTGCTTCCTCGCTCAGCAGATGGGCGTCGAGTTGGTGCAAGGCTCGGACTTGGTCGTGTCCGACGGCTTCTGCCACATGCGCACCACGACCGGCCTGCGCCGCGTCGATGTCATTTATCGCCGCATCGACGATGACTTCCTCGATCCGCTCTGCTTCCGGCCTGACTCGGCCTTGGGTGTGCCGGGCTTGATGGACGTGTATCGTGCCGGGCGAGTTGCCTTGGCCAATGCCCCGGGGACCGGTATCGCCGACGACAAAGCGGTGTACGCCTATCTGCCGCAGATCATCAAGTACTACCTGGGTGAGGACATTCTGCTCCCCAACGTCCCAACGTTTGTCTGCGCCGACGAAAAGCAACGCGAGCACGTGCTTGCCAATATCGACAAGCTCGTCGTTAAACCGACCAACGAGTCCGGCGGATATGGCATCTTGCTGGGACCACGAGCCAGCCGCGAACAACTCGACCACTATCGCGAATTGATCCGCACGAATCCGCGAAACTACGTGGCCCAACCGATGTTGTCGCTGTCACGGGTGCCAACCCTCTGCGGCGATCATCTCGAAGGACGCCATGTCGATCTGCGGCCGTATATCTTGTTCGGCGAAGATATTTACGTGCTGCCCGGCGGTCTGACGCGAGTAGCACTCATTAAGGGCTCGTTGGTCGTGAACTCGTCGCAAGGCGGCGGCAGCAAAGACACCTGGGTGCTCAAGCCCGGCAGTCCCCAGCCTCCGTACGATCTCGCCCAGCAAGCGCAACAATGACACCAGCGCGCTTGCTTCGTGTCATTGACGACTTCACACTCCTCACGCCTCTCCGGTTGTTCGTATGTTAAGCCGTGTTGCCGATTCAATTTTGTGGATGAGCCGCTATGTCGAACGGGCCGAGAATGTGGCTCGATTCATCGACGTGAACCTGAACATGTCGCTCGATCTCGGGCCCGACATGGCCAATCAATGGGCCCCGTTGGTCTCGACCACCGGCGACCACAAGCCGTTTACCGAACGACATGGCCTCGCGAATCAGGAAAATGTGATTCAGTTCCTGACGTTCGACGAGCAGAATCCGAACTCGATCCTGTCGTGCCTTGCCGCTGCGCGTGAGAACGCTCGCACGGTGCGCGAGATGCTCAGTTCGCAAATGTGGGAGGAATTGAACAAATTCTATCTCACGGTCCGCGACGCTTCGCGGAACACCGCCGCGGTGCATGACTCGCCGTTCGAGTTTTTCGAGCGCATCAAGCACTCGGCCTACGTGCTCGAAGGGGTCACCGAGGCCACCATGTCGCACGGCGAGGCGTGGCACTTCCGTCGGTTGGGACGCATGCTCGAACGGGCGGACAAAACCTCGCGCATTCTGGACGTGAAATACTTCTTGCTGCTCCCCAGTGCTCAAGACGTTGGCACGCCGATGGACTCGCTGCAATGGGCGTCATTGCTCAAAAGCGCCAGCGCCCTGGAAATGTACCGCCAGACCCACGGTCGGATCACGCCCGAGAACGTGGCGCGATTTTTGATTCTCGATCCCGATTTCCCGCGCGCGATGCGGTTCTGTTTGATCCGCGCCGAGCAATCGTTGTTGGCGATTACCGGTGGCGCGTCGGGCACCTATCGCAATCGGGCCGAACAACGCCTCGGACGCCTGCGTGCCGAGCTGGACTATACGTCGGTCGACGACATTATCGGCAGCGGACTCCATGAGTTTATCGACGGATTTCAAACGCGATTGAACGACGTGGGCGTCGCGATTCATGAGACGTTCCTGGCCGCACAACCACTCGCAGCGGAATCGGTAACGCAAAGCCAAAGTCAGTCGCAACTCAAGCACGCTGTCGCGTGAGACCCCTACTTAGAGCGTCTAACAAAATGGCAACGGAGAGGGGGGACAGTCCCCAGCCATTTTGTTAGACGCCCTTCATACTCCCCCAGCACGAACACGGATGACCGCACTCTTATTTCTAACCCGGAAACTGCATGTTGATACGCGTTGCCCTGCATCATGAGACGATTTACCGTTACGACCGGCTGGTGAATTTGTCACCACAAGTCGTCCGCCTGCGTCCGGCTCCCCATTGCCGTACGCCCGTGCTCAGCTATTCGCTCCAGGTGCAACCCGAGAAGCAGTTCCTCAATTGGCAACAGGACCCGTTCGGCAATTACCTGGCCCGACTCGTGTTTCTCGAACCAACGCGTGAGCTACGCGTGGCCGTCGATCTCGTCGCCGAGATGACGGTCATCAATCCGTTTGACTTTTTTCTAGACGGCGACGCGACCGAGTACCCGTTCGTCTATCACGACGGTCTCGCCGAGGATCTCAAGCCGTTTCTGCGTTGCGAGCCAGCCAGCGAACGATTCACCGCGTGCTTGGCAGGTGTGCCGCGAAAAAACAAGGTCACGGTCGACTTCCTCGTCGATCTCAACATCTACGTCCACAACGCGGTCAAATACGTCATTCGCATGGAGCCCGGAGTTCAGTCGTGCGACGAGACCTTGTCGCTCGGGAGCGGTTCGTGTCGCGACTCGGCTTGGTTGCTTGTCCAAGTGCTGCGCCATCTCGGCCTCGCTGCTCGATTTGTCTCGGGCTATTTGATTCAGCTCAAGCCAGACGTCAAGTCGCTCGACGGTCCCAGCGGCGCCGAGGTCGACTTCACCGACTTGCATGCTTGGACCGAAGTCTATCTCCCCGGCGCCGGTTGGGTCGGCCTCGATCCGACCTCGGGGCTCTTTGCCGGCGAGGGACACTTGCCGTTGGCCTCCACGCCCGAGCCTTCCTCAGCAGCCCCGATCACCGGCGCAGTCGACCCCTGTGAAACGACGTTCGAGTTCCACATGCAGGTCACCCGCGTGCATGAAGATCCCCGCGTCACCAAGCCATACAGCGACGATCAATGGAAGCGAATTAATCAGCTTGGCAACTATGTAGACACCGTACTTGAACGCGGCGCCGTGCAGTTGACGATGGGGGGCGAACCAACGTTCGTATCGATCGACGACATGGACGGCGCTGAGTGGAGAACTGCGGCACTGAGCCCGAACAAGCGTCGCCTGGCGGGTGACTTGTTCGGCCGGCTCGCAGATCGATTCGCCCAAGGTCCGCTGCTGCATTATGGCCAGGGGAAATGGTATCCCGGCGAGCCTTTGCCGCGTTGGGCGCTCGGCTGCTACTGGCGTCGCGATGGTGAGCCGATCTGGCACAACCCCGACCTGATTTCGCTCGACCGTGTGACCGACCATTACGATTCGACCGACTCACAAACGTTTGTGACCGCATTGTCTCAGCGGCTCGGCGTGGGGACCGACCACATCGAGCCCGGGTATGAAGATGTCTGGTACTACATGTGGCAGGAACGTCGGTTGCCCGTGAACGTCGACCCGCTCAAGTCGAATCTTGACAACGTCGAGGACCGACTCCGGCTGGCGAAAGTGTTTGAGCGCGGGTTGGGGCGGATCGTGGGCTATGCGTTGCCGTTGCGAAAGGGTCACAGCCGAGGCGCCACGCAGTGGGAAAGTGGCCCCTGGTTCTTGCGTCAAGAACGCATGTATCTCATCCCGGGCGATTCGCCGATGGGATACCGCCTGCCGCTCGACTCAGTACCATGGATGGCTCCGGAAGACAAACCGATCGAGCCGCAGCGAGATCCCTTTCATCCGCCCGAGCCATTGCCCAGCTTTGGTCGCAATGGCAATCATGCTCGCGAATATACTTTGGCACAGGGGCGTGCGTCGATCGCCGCTCGGGCGCGGGTGCTGATGCCCGCGGATGCCGGTGCTCCCGAGGGGCGAGGCCCTGGGCTGTGGTGTGGCGACCGACAATGGCAATCGCTCACCCCCAGTACCACCGAAACAATCACGCCGCCCGAGATGGGCGAGTCGGCGACGAACATCGTGCGTACGGCTCTGTGTGTCGAGGCGCGTGACGGTCGGCTGCACATCTTCATGCCTCCGCTGCCGTTTCTCGAAGACTATTTGGAGCTTGTGAACGTCGTCGAGCAAACCGCCGAAGCGTTGCAGATGCGAGTGCGTCTCGAGGGCTATCCGCCGCCGTACGACTATCGTGTGCGGCACTTAAAGGTCACGCCCGACCCGGGGGTCATCGAAGTCAACATGCAACCGGCACATTGCTGGAACGAATTGGTGACGATGACGACGACGTTGTACGAAGAAGCACGTGAAGCCCGGCTGGGAACCGAGAAGTTCATGCTCGATGGCCGGCACACGGGCACCGGCGGCGGCAATCACTTGGTCCTCGGCGGCATCACACCCTCGGAAAGCCCTTTCTTGCGCCGCCCCGACTTGTTGCGAAGCCTCGTTTCGTATTGGAACAATCGTCCATCGCTCTCGTATCTCTTCTCGGGGTTGTTTATCGGTCCAACCAGCCAAGCCCCACGGGTCGACGAGGCGCGGCACGAAAGCTTGTACGAACTCGAAATCGCCTTTACACAACTACGCGATCAGACGCACACGCCGTCGTGGCTTGTCGATCGGGTCTTCCGACATCTGCTGGTCGATCTGACGGGGAACACCCATCGGGCCGAATTCTGCATCGACAAGCTCTTTTCGCCCGATTCTTCCACCGGTCGGCTCGGGCTAGTCGAGTTCCGCGGCTTTGAAATGCCGCCACACTCGCAGATGAGCCTTGTGCAGCAACTCTTGCTGCGAGCGCTGGTCGCCCGATTCTGGCAATCGCCGTATCGCGAACCGCTCGTCCGTTGGGGGACCGCGCTGCACGACCGGTTCATGCTGCCTCATTTCATTGCCCAGGATTTCCGCGAAATGATCGACGAGTTGAACACGGCCGGCTTGGCGCTCGAACAAGCGTGGTTCGCGCCACACTTCGAGTTCCGCTTCCCGTTGATTGGCCAGGTCACCTACGACGGCGTGAACATCGAGCTGCGGCAAGCCATCGAGCCTTGGCACGTGTTGGGCGAAGAGGTCGGCGCTGGCGGCGCGGCACGCTATGTCGATTCGTCTCTTGAGCGTTTGCAAGTCAAGGTGCAGGGGCTCACGAGTCCTCGCTATTTGGTGCTCTGCAACGGTCGGCGTCTCCCGTTGCATCCGACAGGCGTTCCGGGCGAGTTTGTCGCTGGCGTGCGGTATCGTGCCTGGCAACCGCCGTCCTGTCTGCATCCGACGATCGCGCCGCACACGCCACTCGTATTCGACGTCTATGACACGTGGAATCACCGTTCCATCGGCGGTTGCACATGGCACGTGGCTCATCCGGGCGGGCGGAGTAACGAGACGTTTCCGGTCAACGCCTATGCGGCCGAGAGTCGTCGCGCGGCACGATTCGTTCCATTGGGTCACACAGGCAACTCATGTCCCGTGCCACCGCCGGAACTCAATCGCGATTATCCATTCACGCTGGACTTGCGTCGGCCGGTGAATTTGGCCCTGCTGCAAACGTAGGGCAACGTAGTTATGGTGATTGATCCTCAGATAATGAACTGAATAGACTGAGCAACGCGAGGCTGGTATTTACGGACTCCCGTTGGTCGTCCTGTTAACTTCATTACCTGAACCTCAATCGCCGTGGGGCGCTAAATCATGGTTTGTGGGTACAAACCGCACGCTAGCGCGTTGGGGCTGATAACGTAGCCTGAACAAATGCATTATCCTGGCTACAGACATGATCGCCTTGAGGGATCGCAAGCGTATCGACTAAGCTGATGACTGCGTCACAGAGATTGCACCGCTCGCATGTCGAACCCTGTAATGAATTCGTTGCCGTCAGCCGAGAACGGGCAGGAGCCGAATCTCTGTCAAGGTTATCAGCCAACGGGTCGATTCGACGAGATGCTCGACTCGGCCGGACGTGTCCGTCCCGACTGGCAACGCTTTGCGACCGGACTCAATGCCCTCGGCCCGAGCGGCTTGGCACAACGGGCCGATCAGGTGCGGCGTTTCTTGCGTGAGAATGGCGTTACCTACAACGTCTACGGCGCGCCGCAGGGACCCGATCGCCCCTGGGAACTCGATCCGCTGCCGCTACTCATCGGCCCGCAGGAATGGCAATGGCTCTCGCAAGCTCTGGCGCAACGGGCTCGCCTGCTCGACCGGATCGCCGCAGATGTTTATGGCCCACAAACTTTGTTGCGACGGGGGCTATTGCCGCCGGAACTGATCTTTGGTCACTCGGGGTTCTTGTTTCCGTGCCATGGTCTGAAGCCGCCACAGGATGTGTATCTGCACCTCTATGCGTCGCATTTGGCGCGAGACGATCAGGGGCGCTGGCTGACCTTGGCCGATCGCACCCAAGGGCCGAGTGGCGCGGGCTACGCAATCGAGAACCGATTGATCATCTCTCGCACGCTGCCCGATGAGTTTCAGAACCTCTATGTCGAACGGTTGGCTTCGTTCTTCATGCAACTCCGCGAGTCGCTCTGGGCGCTATCGCCGCGCGCGGTCGACAATCCGCGTGTCGTGCTGCTCTCGCCCGGGCCACGTAGCAACGCGTACTTTGAAGACGCTTATCTGTCACGCTATCTGGGTTTCACGCTCGTCGAAGGGGGCGATCTGACCGTGCGTGGCACACAGGTCTATCTCAAGACTCTGGGCGGGCTCGAACAAGTCGATGTCATTCTTCGCCGCTTGGCCGATGAGGACTGCGATCCTCTCGAACTCAAGCCGGATGCTTGGTTCGGAGTGCCTGGCTTGGTGCAGGCTGTTCGCAGCGGCGCGGTCAGTGTCGCCAACGCATTGGGAAGTGGCTGGCTCGAAGCTCCGGCGTTGATGGCGTTCTTGCCGGCGATTTGCCAGCAACTACTTGGCGAACCGCTACAGCTGCCAAGCGTGCCAACCTGGTGGTGCGGTTCCGGTGAAGGTCTCGCCTATGTCGAATCGCATCTCGACGAGTTGGTGATTCGCCCCGCCATTCAACATCGTGCGGCTCAGCCAATCGTGGCCGCCGAGTTGAACTCCGCCGATCGCGAGACCTTGCGTCAGCGTATTCGTCAGAAGCCAGCGCATTTCGTCGCACAATCGCATATCGTTCGCTCGACATCGCCGGTTTGGCTCGGCAACAGTTTGCAGCCTTGGCATGTCGGTCTGCGAGCGTTTGCCGTCGCCGCCGATGGCGACTACCGCGTGATGCCCGGCGGCTTGTCGCGTGTCTCGTCGAATCCGTCGGGCTTGGGCGAGTCGATGGCCGCGGGACAGGGGAGCAAAGACGTCTGGGTGCTCTCGGAACGACCTGTCGCGCCGGTCACTCTGCTCTCGCGAAACACGTCGGCCGTCGAATTGCAGCGTACAGGAAACGATCTGCCGAGTCGTGTGGTCGAGAACATTTTTTGGCTGGGCCGACTGGTCGAGCGGCTCGAAGGAGACGTTCGACATCTTCGCGCGATCGTCGTGCGTCTGTCGAACGAATACGAAGGGGGGATCGACCAGGGAACCGAGTTGTGGTTGCTCCTGCAGTCGCTTCTGACCGCCGATCAACCGTGGAATGGCTGTCCCGCCGCAAACACGGCCTCGACCTGGGAATCGATGCGCGGCAATCTGCTCGACTACGTATTCAATGCCGAGAACCCGAACACGTTGGCCGCGATGATGCGAGCCGTGCGACGAAATGCCTCGACGTTGCGTGACCGTCTGTCGGTCGATAGCTGGCGAATCATCAACCAACTCGACCTCGACGTGTTGTACCCCTGGGCACGCGACAAAGCCCGACTCGGCGATTTGCAGCTGCTGCTCAATCAACTGCTCAGCACTCTCCTGGCGATCGGCGGTCTGGCGAATGAGAATATGACCCGGGGACCTGGCTGGCGGTTCCTCGATCTCGGTCGACGCATCGAGCGCGCTCATAACATGCTGCGGCTCATGGAGCGGACGCTGGTATCACCCGTCGGTGATTTGAGCATCTTGCTCGAAATGTTGCTCGAGATTTATGACAGCACGATGACCTATCGCAGTCGTTATTTTACCTCGCTGCAAATGTCGCCGGTGCTCGATTTGCTGGTCATTGACGACACCAACCCCCGGGCGGTCGCGTTTCAAATCAAGTCACTCGCCGAGCATGTGCAAAAGCTCCGCTCGCTGGGTGGTCGACGGCAGGAGCAGTTCGAACGCGACTGGATCTTCGACGCACAACGCACATTGCGATTGGTCGACGCCGATGGACTTGGCGAGTTGGACGTGCATGACTCGCGACCGCTGTTGCGTGACTTCTTGGCATCGATCACCGCACGAATCACCGGCCTGGCCGATCACATTACGGCGGTCTATTTCACGCATGCGGCGCCGTCGCGGCAGTTGGGTGCGGCTCCGCGCGAGAACGGGACGTAAACCATGAAATACCGCGTCGACCACACAACCACCTACGTCTACTCGACTCCCGTGGCCTTGAGCCACAACCAGGTTCATCTCGTCCCGCGAAACCACGAACGGCAAGAGTGCCGGATCAGTCGGCAGCATATTCATCCGACTCCGAGTGTCGTTCGCTCGGGCCAAGACTACTTTGGCAACAACACGGGCTTCTTTGTCATCGAGCATCCGCACCGCGAGTTGACTGTGATCTCGCAGAGCGTGGTTGAGGTGACGAGACCGAGTTGGCCCCAGGCGTCGGACACGCCTGCCTGGGAGTCGGTTCGCGACGCACTACAGCATCCTGCTGATGAGGCGACGTTGGATGCGAGGTTGTATGTGTTTGAATCTCCGCTGGTAAAAATAAGCCGCGAGGTAAGTGAGTACGCCGCGCCGTCGTTCTCGCCCGGACGGCCGATCTTGGAAGCAGTCGCCGAATTGACAACACGCATCTTTCGCGAGTTCAAATACGATCCGACAGCGACCGCGATCAGCACTCCCACGTTGGAAGTGCTGCGACTGCGACGCGGCGTGTGTCAGGATTTCGCCCATCTGCAGATCACCTGCTTGCGATCACTGGGGCTCGCAGCACGCTACGTGAGCGGCTATCTCGTGACCGACCCGCCAATGGGACAGCCAAAGATGATTGGAGCCGATGCGTCGCATGCGTGGCTCGCGATTTGGTCGCCGGGGTTCGGCTGGATCGATCTCGACCCGACCAACGGCTGCCTGTCGAGTGAACGGCACGTTACGATCGCCTGGGGACGCGACTACAGTGACGTCTCACCGGTCAAGGGGGTGGTTCTCGGCGGCGGCATGCACACCATGCGAGCTGCGGTCGATGTGTCACCAGCGGACGCGTGAGTCGCGAAGTGCCCGCAATGTTTCGAGCCAGTGTGATGATGCGATCGCCCGGCTTGGGGACATTTCCGAGCGGCATCTTTGCTGCCGTTGCCAGAACGACTCGCTTGTCGAGTCGGCTATTGAGGTTCAGGTAATTAAGTTAACAGGACGACCAACGGGAGTCCGTAAATACCGGCCTCG